>NZ_MEIH01000331.1:0-34223 GCF_001723155.1 Haladaptatus sp. W1 | reverse complement strand
ATTCGCGGACGTCTTGGGAATCGATGTTGGGTTCCCCGTCCGATGGCGCGGATTGACTCGGACTGTCCGGTGACGACGCCGGGTCGATGGCGGGCGGGGAGTCCGTCGCTGACGGCGATTTCTTCGGACTCGCCGGGTCGACACCGGGGTCCGCGTCGGCGGTCGGTTCGCCGGTCGTCACTGGCCCCGGGTCGTCGGGCACGGACGGCCTCCCGGACGCGCCGATGACGAACCGGCCATCGTCCAGCGCGACGACGTTCTCGCTGTCCTCGATGTCGAGTTCTTCGGGAGAGATGACCTTTCGGCCCTCCGGGTCAGAATCGTCCCGCGCTGGACTCATTGCCCACGCCTACCACGGCTCGTTACATAAAATCACCGGCAGTTTACCTCGGTGAGAATACCTCTCCAAGAAACGACTATTCCGACCAATTTCGACGATTGTCGTAGGATAATTTTATTATCGTCGAATGTCTGGACCAGCATACCAACATGAGTGTCCAAACAACGCCTCTCGCACCGTTGCCGGACGAACTGGATTCGCCGCGCGCCAAACTGGTCTATCTCTCGCTCGCGACGACGGGCGGGGCGACGCTCGACGAACTCCAGACGGGTCTCGACCTGCCGAAAATCACGCTGTACACCATCATTCGAACGCTTCGAGAGCGCGGACTCGTCCGCCAAGACGGCGAAGCCCTGACGCTCGCCGCCTGACTCCGGAATCGCTTCACGTTCACTTTCACTGCGCTAGGCTTGCCTCCATTATCTGACCGGACAACCTTCGGACATGAACGTCGAAATGAGCGCGCAGGAGTCGACAGTACGACCGTGGAATTCGGCAGACGTCTCCGGGTTGTCTGCCAGCGAAGTCGCCGCGTACGTTCGTACCTCGGCCGAGGAAGGTGCCGTCCACCTCGAACGCAAGGGCGGACGAACGTTCGTCGTCGTCGGCGAGTGACACCGCAACGCAGTTGGTCGCTCGCTTCGAAGCCATCTCATGCTCGAACCCGGCCAACCGGCACCTCCGTTCGAACTGCCGAATCAAGACGGCGAGACGGTCTCGCTCGCCGACTTCGATAGCACGGTCGTCGTCTACTTCTACCCCCGGGCGGACACGCCCGGCTGCACCACCGAAGCCTGTGGCTTCCGCGATTCGTGGGACGAATTCGAGGCGCGTGGCGTTCCAGTCCTCGGAATCAGCGACGACCCGGTATCCGACCTCGTGAAATTCCGCGACAAATACGACCTGCCGTTCGACCTCCTCAGCGACGAGTCCGGCGAGGTTGCGAGCGCCTACGACTCCTACGGCGAAAAGAACATGTTCGGGAAGACCTTCGATGGCGTGTTTCGAAACACGGTCGTCGTCGCTCCAGACGGGACCGTCGAAGCCGTCTTCGAGGACGTCTCGCCGGACGGACACGCGGACGAACTCCTCGAAACCCTCGAATGACGTACCTTTCACACCCCGTCCGTGCCATGCGCGACGACCCGATGTCCGACGAGTTGGCCACGCTTCTCCTCTGACTCGCCGACGAGAGTGTAGAAACGACCACCGCCCGCGTCGAAGACCTCGGCGGCGAGGTCGTCGAGGAACTCGAATTCGAGACGCTTCGCGTCGTCCTCCCGGAACCCGCTGTGGCCGACCTGTGCGAACTCGACGGCCTGAAGGCGATAGAAACCGCCGCAACTATCGAAATCGGGGGCGGGGACGCGGGTGAGGACGTGGATTTAAACGGCTCTTAAGCAATCTCAGCGAGTCGAAACCGCGGTTCCGAACGCCTTGATGTTCATCATTCCGCCCTGCCCGCCGAGGGATTCGTCGGTGATGTCAACCGCGACTAGCGCGTCCGCACCGACCGATTTCGCCTCCTCGACGAGTTCGTCGAGGGCAGTTTCCTGATTCTCTTCGAGAGTCTTCTCCCACGATTTGGAGCGTCCGCCAACTATGTCGCGCAACCCACCGGCGATGTCCTTCCCGATGTTTCGTCCCGGCGTCACGTCGGCGACGACCACGCCGTGGTGGCCCGTGATTTCCCGTCCCGGAACGGTGTGGCTCGTCGTCACCAATATCTCGTCGTCGTGGTAGCTGAACGCGGTCATCGGTCGGTTCTTTTCAGCCGCGAATCATAATCCTGCTGGTTAGCCCGAGCGGACAGCGGCGGCAACCTCACGGAGCGTTTCGTACTCCTCGTCGCTGTAGGCGATGAGGCGCGCGTCTTCGAGGGACTCGGGGTCGAAGCGGTGAATTTCCTCGCAGATGATTCGACCGCCCTCTCGGAGGTCGAATCCCGCGATACCGCATCCGAGCGCGGGAAGCACCACTGACCCCGCTGCCCGCTCGTCGGCTTCGCGGAGCGCGTTTCGGGTTGCGTCTCGGACGCTCTCGGGCGTCGCCCGTCCGTTCCCGTAGTGTGGCATGGCCGCCGCGTGAACGACCAACTCGGCGTCGAGTTCGTAGGCGTCGGTGACCGCGACGGAACCGAGTTCGACCGGTCCCCTCTCCATCGCTTCTTCGTTTATCGGCCCGTTCGCGCCACGGCGGAGAGCCCCGGCGACGCCGCTGCCCATCCGGAGGCTGGTTCCCGCGGCGTTGACGAGCACGTCAGCACGCTGTGCGGCGATATCGCCCTGAATCACGCTGAACTCCATATCCCCGCTACGCGGTTCTCGAACAAAATTTTCGGGTCAGTCGATCTGCTCTTCGAGGTAGGTCACTTCGACCATCAGGTCGGGGTGCTCGGCGTCCGGGTAGCGGAACGTCCACGCTCGGTCGAAGTCGATTCCCCGACGGTACCCCTTCAACAAGAGGTCGCCGAGCACGTCGCGGAAGTCCTTGAGAACGGCCTGCTCGGGCGGCTTCGTCGGCTGGGGAGGGTTCGTTATCTCTTTCGTCCCACCCTTTTCGAGGTGGGTTATCTCCGCCATCAAATCCGGTGTGTCGTCAGGATAGCGAAACGTCCATGCTCGGTCGAACCGGCGGTCGTTTTTGTACGCCGTACTGAGTACCATCTTGAGCGTACTCTGGAACTCCTCGGGCGACGCCATCCAGAGGGGGACACTCTGGGTGCGACTCATGGAAAAGGAACAGGCTCGGAGGCAGTATAAAACCGTCCGATAATTGTGTTGGCAGGAACGGCGAGCAACAGTTCACAATGCGGAATGCGGCGTTAAGCGGTCGCTAATCATGTCCACGGGCGGTCGTGTCGTGAGACGCACAGTCGGAATAGGTCCCCGTAAATCCGGGCATACTGGTCACCGAATTCGTCGGCGACAACGGTTACACGTCGATGAGCGCACGAACCAAATCGTCCTGATAGTTGCGAGCATCGCCGAGTCCGACGGTCACGTTCGACATGAGGATAGAGAACAGTACGTCCGGGTCCGTCGGCCGCTCGATGACACCCGAAAGCGCACGTGTTCCGCGAACCGTTCCCGTCTTCGCGTGAATCGGAACGTCCACGTCCCGCAACCGATACGCGAGCGTCCCCTCGCCCGGCGTCGGAAGCGACCCGATGAGCGTCTCCGACCACGGCTTCTTCCGTATCCATTCGAGCAGGGAAACCATGTCCGCCGCCGAAACGAGGTTGAACTGCGAGAGCCCGGAGCCGTCCCGGAAAACGGTTGCGGGAGAACCCAAACTCTCGAAGTAGGCGCCGGTTAGCTCCGTCCACGCGTCGAACGACCCGTCATCGAGCGCACGGCGGGCCGTCATCAATGCGAGTTGGTCGGCATCGACGTTGTTCGAGTACAACAGCATCGGACCGGTCGTCTCGCGGAGCGGTTCGGATTCGATGCTCGTCTCGAACGCCGCCTCTCGCTCCGTTTGTTCCGTTTGGAGGACGACATCACCTTTGACGGAGACGCCTGCGTCCGCGAGGCGGTCCCTGAACACCGCGGTCGCGTGTTCGTCGGGTCGCATCACGGGTGCCAGTTCCGTCTCCTCGTATCCCGGTGGCAGTTCGCCGATGGCGTAGATGGTGCCGTTCACCCGGTCGAGATAGGTGTAGAAGTAGCCGTTTGCCCCCTCGGATGTCGTGGAAAGATACGATTCGACGGTGACGAACTCCGAATTCGGTTCGACGGCGAGGTCGATACCGTCCTCGGTTCGCTTGGCGGTGAGGGACACCTTGTTCCAGTGGAGTGCGAGCGTCGAACTCGGCGCGCCGTAGGAGTACTGCGGGTCCTCCCACGTCCACCCTTCCGGATAGCCGGGACCGCGAACCGAAAAGACGGGACCGTACCCCGAGGTATCGAACGCGGTGATATCGGCCACGAGGTCGCCGTGAACCGTTTTCACCCCTCTTTCTGCGACCTGTTCTGCCAATCGTTCGAGGTCGGCGGTGGACAACACGTCGCCGGTACCGCGTAGCACGAGGTCGCCATGGAGTTGATTTCCGGTCATCGACCCGTCGCCGACGACGCTCGTTTCGAAGCGTTCGTCGGGTCCCAAGTGTTCGAACGCCAATGCGGTGGTGAGCAGCTTCGTGTTCGATGCCGGTTTGACTACCGTGTCCGCCTGGTGACTTGCGAGGACGTCGCCGTCCGCCCCGGCCTCCTTCGCGCACACGGAGACGATACCGCCGGGGAACTTCTCGGATGCGCGTTCGAGTAACCGCTCCACTGCGGAGCACCCCGATTTCCCCGTCTCATCGTCGTCCTCCGTTCGATTTGCCAGCGCGGTATCGCCGAGCATCGCGTTCGCGCCGACGGTTCCAGTCACTCCGAGCATCGTCCGCCTGTCCAACTGCCAAATTTTATCTCTCATCTCGTAGTTTATTTTTTAATTATTGGTAAATATTCACGCCCTCTTGTGCTAGGTAAAAACTTGCTTTGGTAGTGTAACGTTGGCAAAAACGAACGTAGCGACCCGCTTCGAAGCGAATCGCCGAAACGATTTCTATCTCGATTGGGAAGGAATTGCTTCGAGCGTCGATAAATTTCACAAAAGTCGAGTGTTCTCCGCACCGAATTGGCGCAGATAGAAAGCCAAGGGTGGGATTTGAACCCACGTATTCTCGATTACAAATCGAGTGCTTGAACCACCCAAGCTCCCTTGGCGCAACTGCCAGTTGTCGCTACTCCTTTGAGTGGTTATCGTTTTCGTCCGATTTTTCCATCTCGATTCGATGTGGTTCGTAGCCTCTGTTTTCGTACAGTCTGCGGGCGTTCTCGTTTCGCGCCAGCACTTCGAGCGACAGCACCTCCGCGCCCCGCTCTCGGAGTTTTTCCTCCGCGGCGTCGAGGAGCGCCGACCCGACGCCCTCGTTCCGCGACGTGGGTTCGACGTAGATGTTCTGGACGATTCCGCGAGTGGTCGAGTGCCGATAGAGACCCGTCTCCAGTTCGAACATCACGAATCCCACGATACCCTCGTCTCGGGCGACGAGCAGGTCGTCTTCGATGACGTGGCGCGCGACCGAATCGCGGACCGCACCGCGGTTCTCCTCCGCGAGGAGGTGTGACCCGTGGTCGCGCTGGTCGCGGGCGAGTTCGACCCAGCGGTCGGTAACGTGGTCGATGTCCGCGCTGGTCGCGGCCTCTATCGTAACCATCTATTGGGACAGCGCTTGCAACGCCGGGAGTTCGTCGCCGGTGAGCATCCGAAGACACGCGCCCCCGCCGGTGCTAACGTGGTCGAACCCGCCGAGGTCAAACTTCCGAATCGCGGCCGCGGTGTCGCCACCGCCGACGATGCTGAACTCGGCGTTCGCGGCCGCGGTGTACATCTTGCGGGTGCCTGTGGCGAAGGTGTCGTCCTCGAACACGCCAGCGGGGCCGTTGAGGATGACGGTTCCGGAATCGCGGAGGATTTCGGAGTAGGCGGTGATGGTAACGTCGCCGACGTCCATCGCACCCTCGTCTTCGTTCGGCGGGAACTCCTCGCGGGTGAGTTCGACGCGCTCGCCGTCCCGTTCGACCGCGGCGTCCTTCGGGAGATGGATTCGGTCGCCGTGCGTGTCGAGCAGTTCGGCGGCGTCGTCGATGTAATCCCAGTATCCCTCGTCGTGGATGAAGTCCGCGCTGGCGTCGCCGAGGTCCGCGCCGTCGGCGAACAAAAAGACGTTCCCGACGACACCGGCCGTCAGCACGTGGTCCGCGAGGTCGCGCTCCAGCACGTTTTTCGCAACCGCGATGGAGTCGGAAACCTTCGCGCCGCCGACCACGTAGGTTCGCGGGCGCGGCGTCGATTCGATGTCGCCGAGCACGTCCACTTCGCGCTCCATGACGCGCCCGGCGTAGCCCGGTAGCCGGGTCGGAAATCCGACGAGGGAGGGCTGTGAGCGGTGTGCGGCCGCGAACGCGTCGTTGACGTAGGCGTCGAGGACGGGAACGAGGCGGTCCACGAGGTGGGTTTGGGCGGCTTGTTCCGCCGGGAACTCCATGTACTCCTCGCTGTAGAAGCGGGTGTTCTCCAAGAGCACCGCCTCTCCCTCGTTGAGGTTCGTCACGGCGCGGCGCGCGTCAGCGGAGAACGTCGCATCGCAGTAAGAAACCGGGAAGGAGAGCAGTTCGTCCAATCGCTCCGCGTGTGCGCCGAGCCCGGCGAAATCGTCGCTTCCGGGTCTACCCTGGTGGGCGAGGATCGCGACCTTTCCGCCGCGCTCCAACAGCTCCGAGAGGGTATCGACGTGCGCCAACAGACGCGCGTCATCGGCGAGCTCACCGGAGTCGGTCAACGGACTGTTGATGTCGATGCGCACGCCGAGGGTCGTCCCTTGGACGGCGAGGTCGTCAAGGGTCTGTATGGGCATACGTGTGCCTGCAACACCGCCCGGCATATGTGTGTCGGTAATCCGTGCTGGAAATAAACACGTTTTCGAGTAAATAGACGGGTTATTTCTTTTCTCCACATTCCTCTCCGAGAGCTGTTAGTATGCCGCCGTTACTGGAATTCGCTGGACCGCTCTGTCGGAAAGGTTTAATAGTCTTACCGGAACCGGTTATCGTGTGGAGAGTTATCAATGAACGGCGTAAATGAGACCTATTCACGTGGACGTCGCCTCATCGTCGAACGACCGCTGCTGGTGGTCGTCGGACTGGTCGGGGTACTCCTCGTTTTCGACTTCATCAATCGGCTGCTGTCCGGCGACCTACTGGTTTCCGACGTAGGGTCACTCGTGTGGAACGGCCTCATGCGGGGGCTCATCATCGGTCTCGCCGGAATCGGGCTTTCGATGACGTACAGCATACTGAATTTCGCAAACTTCTCGCACGGAGACTACATCACGAGTGGCGCGTTCTCGGGGTGGGCAGTTACGTACCTCATCGCGGGGTTGGGGAGCAACAACATCGCGGGGCTGTTGCTGGTCGGCGCGGGCGGCTCCGTCTACGCCAGCAGTCTCGGTATCACCATCGCGACGACCCCGATAGCGGTCGTCTTGGGGCTGGTGTTCGCCGGTGTTAGCACCGTCGTACTGGCGCTCCTCATCGACCGTATCGTCTACCGACCGATGCGGGACGCGGAAGGGATTTCGCTCCTCATCACGAGCGTCGGCGTGGCGTTCGTGCTCCGTTACCTCATCGTGTTCGTCTTCTCGACCGAGAACCGCGGGACGACGGCGCTACAGGATATCCCCAAGTGGAACCTGTTGCTCTGGGACGGAACCGTCCGCGTGACGGCACACGACCTGACGCTCCTCGTCTGCACGGTCGGCTTGATGCTCGGCGTCCACCTGCTGTTGCAGCGGACGAAGCTCGGCAAGGCGATGCGCGCGATGGCCGACAACGAGGACCTGGCCCGCATCAGCGGCATTCCGACCGAGCGCGTCATCCGCTGGACGTGGATCATCGGCGGCGGTCTGACCGGCATCGCGGGCTACCTGTTGGTGCTCTGGAAGGGAACCATCGTCTTCCAGTTCGGGTGGCTCCTCTTGCTCCCGATATTCGCCGCGGTCATCCTCGGCGGTATCGGGTCGATTTACGGCGCGATTCTGGGTGGGTTGGTCATCGGGCTGACGTGGAACCTCTCCATCATATGGATTCCGAGCGCCTTCGGCCGCGCCGCCGCGTTCGGCATGATGATCCTCATCTTGCTGTTCAAGCCACAGGGTCTGTTCGCCGGGAGGACGACCGCATGAATTCGAGCATCCGCGATTTCGAGATCAACGACACGATGCTCATCCTCGGCGTACTGCTGGCCATCTACGTGCTGTACCTCTTGGCGGGGTCGGCGCTCGGCTACTCGCTCCGTGGCCAGTTGAACTCCCTCGCACGCCTCACGTTCCTCATCGGCGTGTACGGGATGTTGGCGCTCGCGTTGAACCTCCACTGGGGATACACGGGCCTGTTCAACATCGGCATCGCGGGGTTCATGGCGGTCGGCTTGTACACGATGGCCATCGTCTCGAAACCCCCCGCGAGCGCGACCGCCGGTGCCGCGACCGTCTCCGGTCTCGGCCTCCCGCTGTGGGTCGGCATCCTCGCGGGGATGCTCGCGGCGGCGATTCTCGGGTTGCTCGTCGCGCTTCCGGCGCTCCGGTTGCGGGCGGACTACCTCGCCATCGTGACCATCGCGACCTCCGAGATCATCCGCTTCATCGTGATGTCGGACCAGTTCCAGACGTTCACGCTGTTCGGTAAGACGCTCGGAACCGGCGGCGGTCGTGGTCTGTTGTTGAACTTCGAGGACCCGCTCCAACCGCTGTTCGACAGCGCCCCGTACGGCGCGCTAGAAGACGCGCTCAATCCGCTCGTCGGCGGGTCCATCGGACCGGTGCTCAACTCGCTGACCTACGCCGTCATCCTGATGGGATTCGTGGCGGCGTTCTACTGGCTGATGAATCGGACCGGCGAATCGCCGTTCGGGCGCGTGCTCAAGGCCATCCGCGAGGACGAGGAGGTGGCAAACTCCCTCGGAAAGAACACCGACGTGTTCAAGATCAAGTCGTTCATGCTCGGCTGTGCGCTGATGGGGCTGGCGGGCATCCTCTGGCAGATGCGCCAAGGTGCCATCACGCCGACCTCGTTCAAGCCGCAGGTGACGTTCTTCGTGTGGTTGGCCCTCATCATCGGCGGTGCCGGGTCGAACACTGGGAGCGTCCTCGGCGCGGCGGTGTTCGCCGGATTGCTGTATCAGGGACCGCTCTACCTCAAGAACATCATCCGGCAGGTGTACAACGTGTCCGGCGCGCCGAACACGTTCGCGGATGCGGTCGGCCCGTTGTTCAACGGCCACATCACACCGATGGTCGCGTACATCATCAACAACATCAACGCGCTTCAGTTGGTCATCATGGGGGCCGTCCTCATCTGGATAATGCAACACCGGCCCGAGGGCGTCCTCGGCCACCGCAAGGAGGAGGCGGCGAGCATCCCGCTCTCGCGTCCCGGCGGCGGCTCCGGCGAAGCGAAACCGACGCCCGCGGCGGACGGAGGTGAGGAGCAATGACCGCGAGCGAGACGGCCGAAACCGAGACGCTCGACATCGGAAACGAGGTGACGGACCTGAGCGAGACGCCGCTTCGCGTCGAGAACCTCCGGAAGACCTTCGGCGGCATCACGGCGGTCGATGGCGCGACGTTCTCCGTCGAACAGGGATCGTTCACCGGCCTCATCGGCCCGAACGGCGCGGGGAAGTCCACGACGTTCAACCTCATCACGGGCGTCTATCAACCGGACAGCGGCGCGGTGTACTTCAACGACGACGAGATCACGGGACTCCAGCCGTATCAGATAGCCGACCGCGGCATGGTCAGGACGTTCCAGATAGCCCGCGAAC
Organism: Haladaptatus sp. W1; assembly: GCF_001723155.1. Taxonomy (NCBI): domain Archaea; kingdom Methanobacteriati; phylum Methanobacteriota; class Halobacteria; order Halobacteriales; family Haladaptataceae; genus Haladaptatus; species Haladaptatus sp. W1. The sequence goes on along the minus strand of NZ_MEIH01000331.1, from coordinate 24,508 downwards.
TCTCCGAGATGACCGTCTTGGAGAACATGATGCTCGCCCCGAAAGGGCAGGAGGGCGAACGGCTTTGGCGGTCGGTGACGCCCGGATTGCGGGGCGACGTTCGGGAGCAGGAAGAGGAGATGCTCGAACGCTCGTGGGAGATGCTGGAGTTCTTCGAAATCGACCACCTCGCGAGCGAGTACGCGGGCAACCTCTCCGGCGGGCAGCGAAAACTGCTGGAGATGGCGCGGGCGCTCATGACCGACCCGCAGATGGTCCTGCTGGACGAACCGCTCGCGGGCGTCAACCCGTCGCTGGAGAAGAAACTGCTCAAACACGTTCACGAACTCCGTGAACGCGGCTACACGTTCCTGTTGGTCGAACACGACATGGACGTCATCATGAACAACTGCGAACACGTCATCGTCATGCATCAAGGCAAAGTGCTTGCCGAGGGGAAACCCGCGGCCATCCGTTCGAACGAACAGGTCATCGACGCCTACCTCGGGGAGGAAATCTGATGGCGCTCCTCGAAGTGGACGGACTCGATGCGGGATACGGCGAGGACCTGCAAATCCTGAACAACGTCGATATGCGCGTCGAGGACGGCGAGTACGTCACCATCGTCGGCCCGAACGGGGCCGGGAAATCGACCGTGATGAAGTCCGTCTTCGGGTTGACGACATACATGGGCGGGACCGTCACGTTCGACGGGGCGGAGATTCAGGGGGACGCGCCGGAGGACATCATCCACCTCGGCCTCGGCTACGTGCCGCAGACCGACAACGTGTTTCCGACGCTCTCCGTGCAGGAGAACTTGGAGATGGGCGCGTACATCCTCGACGAGGTGCCCGAAGACGCCCTCGCTGAGGTGTTCGACCGGTTCCCGATTCTGGACGAGCGCAGGGACCAGAAGGCGGGCACGATGTCCGGCGGACAACAGCAGATGCTGGCGATGGGCCGCGCGCTCATGCTGGACCCCGACCTGCTGATGCTGGACGAACCCAGCGCGGGGTTGGCCCCCGACCTCGTGGCCGAGATGTTCGACAAGGTGGACGAGGTCAACGAGAGCGGGACGGCCATCCTGATGGTCGAACAGAACGCAAAAGAGGCCCTGCGGCGCTGTGACCGCGGCTACGTGCTTGTGCAGGGCGGCAACCGCTTCATGGACACCGGGGACGCGCTGCTGGCGGACGACGAGGTTCGACAGGAGTTCCTCGGCGGATAGTCCGCTCCCTCGTCTTCCGCTCGTTTCTTCACCTCGCTTCGCCACAACCGACAAGCACGAGCGGTGCGTGTTGCATCCATGGCGCGTTCACGGTGGGTCGCCCCGGTGCTCGCGGTTGCGGTCGTGGCCGCGTTCGTGCTCGTTTTCGGGATTCCGACACCCGCCACGCCCGCCTTCGACGACCCGCCGACTCGCCTCGATTCCTGTTCGGTGATACGTGATTCAGGGCGCTACGTTCTCACCGCCGACATCGACGAGCGCGCGGAGTCGTGCGTTCGAATCACCGCCGCCGACGTGGTTCTCGACGGGAACGGACACGTCATCGACGGGCACACGTTTCGGGAGAACACGACGGGTATCGCGGTGACGGGACGGAACGTCACGGTACGAGACCTGACGGCCGTCAACTGGACGTTCGGCGTTCGATACGAGGGGGCCCGCGGGGGGACCGTGACGAACGTGACGACGTGGCACACCGGGGACGGCGTGACGGTTTCCGACTCGCCGGCGTCGCGAGTCGAACGCGTGACGGCGACGAACGGCTTCACCGGGATTTTCGTGCGCGACTCCGACGGGAGCGTCGTCTCGAACGGCGTCGTCCGGGATATGAGTTCGGTCGGCCTGTTCGTCGCCGACTCCCGAGACGTGACAGTGAGCAACGCCTCAGTCGTACGGAGCAAAACCGGCATCGCGTTGCTCGGAGACCGGAACGGACGGGTCACGGATGCGGTCGTTCGTTCGACCGACGAAGCCCTCCTGCTCGTCGATTCACGGAACAACGAGATACGGAACGCGACGCTTTCGAATCCCGACGGAGCGGCGGTCGTGGCGCGCTCGAACGAGAGCGACAACCGGTTGGTCGGGACTCGTGGGAACTGGACGAGCGACGACGCGTCGGGGACGACGCACAAAAATCGGACGTAGCGGCGCGCTCAGCCGAGCGCCTGTTGGATGACGGAGGAGTACGACGACTCCCCTTTGTTGAACGCCACCTGATTAGTGACGCTGCCGCCTTGGTCCTGCTGGAACTTCTGTGCGAACTGGTTCGACAGTTGCTGGCCGTAATCGTTGTTCACGTACAGCGTCGCAGCGGATTGCGCGCCGATGCGCTCACCGGCGACCTGTGCCATCACGCCGCCTTGGAGCAGGTCGCTCGGCGCGGTGCGGAAGATGTAGTGTTGAGAGAGATGGAGCATCGCACCGCTCAGCACACCGCTGTTGTTACCGCCGTAGAGAGCGGCCAGTCCGATGAGCACGTAGCCCGCGTGTCCGATCGAGGAGTACGCGAGCATCCGTTTCACCTTGTCCTGCGTGGCGGCCGCGAAGTTCCCGAGCGTCATCGTGACGACTGCGAGAATCTGGAAGACCAGCACCCAGTCGATGGTTCCCGAAACCAGTGCGAACGGGAACGCGGTGACGAACACGCGGAAGGCGACTGCGAACCCGGCGGCCTTCGAAGCCGACGAGAGGAAGCCCGAAATCGGCGCTGGTGCGCCTTCGTACGCTTCCGGTGCCCAGAAGTGGAACGGGACGGAGGCCGTCTTGAACGCGAAGCCAGCGACCACCATCAGCACGCCGACGCCGAGCACGCCGCCCAGCCCGCTGAACCCTTGGCCGAGCGTGGTGGCGATGAGGTCCAGCTGCAGGTGTCCGGTGACACCGTACACGAGGCTGATACCGTAGGCGAAGATGGCCGACGAGAGTGCGCCGATGAGGAAGTACTTGAGACCCGCCTCGACGCTTCCGCGGTTCTTCTTCAGCATCGCGACCAGCGCGTAGGACGGGAGGCTGGCCAGTTCGAGGCTGATGAACACCGTGGCGAGGCTGTTCGAGCTCGCCATCAGCGTCATCCCGGTCGCCGCGAGGACGACCAGCGTGTAGTACTCCGCCTGATAGGAGTTACCCTTCAGGTAATCGTAGCTGGCGATGCTCACCAGCGCGGTGACGCTGGCGAAGATGAGCACGAAGAACAGGCTCATCGTGTCGACGACCATCGCGTTCCCGTACAGCGGAATCGGGTTCTCGCCCGTTCCGGAGGTGATGAACCACGCCGCGAGACCGCCTGCAACGACCGCACCGAGCGTCGAGATACCCGCGAGAATCGGGTTGTCCCGCGTGTGCGGGTAGATGCTGTCCACGACCAGCAACAGCAGCGCCGTCAGGCCGAGGACGATGGCGGGCGCGAGTGCGGCCCAGTCGGGCCACGCGAATGCCGCCATCAGGCACCACCTCCGGCGAGGAGTGCCATTTCACCCACGGCATCCTGAATCATGTGGTAGAAGATGTTCGGTTGAACACCCAGCAGGATGACCAGCAGGATGAGGACCACGAGGGGCGCGACGTCGTGGAACGACGCGCGACCGACCTCGTAGTCGGTTTCGAGCCGGAACGGCCCGAACAGCGTTCTCTGCATGGCGAACAGCAGGTAGCCAGCCACGATGACGATGCCGAACATCGCCGCTCCCGTGAACAGCGCGAGCGCGTTGCCCGCGAGCACGGTCGAGTGGAAGGCCCCGACGAAGATGAAGAACTCCGCCGCGAAGCCAGCCATCAGCGGCAGGCCCATGTAGCCGAACGCGCCCGCGACGAACACCGCGACCGTAATCGGCATCTTGTCCGCCAGCCCGGACATGTCCGAGACCATCCGGGTGTGCGTCGTGTTGTAGATGACGCCGACCGCCATGAACATCAGTCCCGAGATGAGACCGTGGGCGACCATCTGGAAGGTCGCACCGCCGACGCCGTACATGTTGAACGCGACGAGTCCGAGGATGACGTACCCCATCGAGGACACCGAGGAGTACGCCACGATACGCTTCAGGTCGGACTGTGCCAACGCGAGGAGCGCACCGTAGATGACGCTCACGACCGCCACGAGGGCGATGATGAACGCGTAATCCTTCGCCACGCCGGGAAGCATGGTGAAGTTGAATCGGAGCAGCGCGTAGGTACCCATCTTCAGCATGACGCCCGCCAGCATGATGGACACCGGCGTCGGTGCCTCGACGTGGGCGTCCGGCAGCCACGTGTGGAACGGGACAATCGGGACCTTGACGCCGAATCCGATGAACATCGCGAAAAACGCGAGCGCTTTCAGCGTGCCCGCGCCGACGCCACCGAGGCTTCCCAACTGCCCGTCGTTCAACGCTTGCGCGATGACGGGCATATCGAGCGATGTGATGGAATCGCCCAGTCCGAAGACGAGGGCGATGAACCCGATGAACATCAGCAGCGAGGCGACGTTGGTGTACACGAAGAACTTGATCGCCGCGTACTTGCGCCGCGGGCCGCCCCAGATGCCGATGAGGAAGTACATCGGAACCAGCACCATCTCCCAGAAGATGAACCAGATGAAGAAGTCGAGCGCCGAGAAGACGCCGAGGAGGCTCATCTCCATGAAGAGCATCAGACCGAAGAACTGGCTCTGTCGGGACTGAATCGGCGTCCACGCCGCGAGAATCGCGAGCGGCGTGAGCACCGTCGTCAACACCAACAACGGCATGCTGATGCCGTCGAGGCCGACGTGCCAGTTCAGCGCGTAGGGGCCGAACGTGGCCCACTTGAACGTCTCTTCGAAGGCGAGGGTTCCGCCCGACAAGAGGGCGTTCCCGCTACCGTCGAAGGCACTGTACATCCAGATGCTCCCGGCCGCGGGGAGCAGGCTCAGCACGAACGCGAGTTTCCCTGCGATTTTATCGGGCGCAAGGAACACCGCGAACGCGCTCACCAAGGTAACCGCGAGAAGTGCTTCGACTATCATCTAGAACCAACCTCCCGTGAAGCCGAAGACGAGAAGCAGGACGACGAACGAGAGCACCAACATGAGCGCGTAGTTCGTCACGATGCCGCTCTGAATCCGCTTCACTCGGCTGCCGCCGAACAGACTCACGCTGGAGACGCCGTTGACCACGCCGTCGATGACGCCTTGGTCGAACTTGTCCGCCGCGCGCGAGACGGGGAGCGTGACGCCGTTCGCGAGCCAGACCTGATACTCGTCTTGGTAGTAGTTGTTGAACAGGAGCGTCTTCACGCTGCCCAACTTGTCGGTGTGCTCGACGGGTTGCGGGACGTTGTAGAGCACCCACGCCAGTCCGAGACCGGCGAGTGCGAACGCGAGCGAGATGCCGCTCGAAACGAGTCCCGAGAACTCCGCCGGTTCGCCGTAGGCAAACCGGTTGATGAGTTCCTCGTAGTGGTGAGCACCGGTCGCGCCGACCGGTCCGTTGAGCCACGTGTGGAGGAACTCGATGTGAGCACCCGTCAGTTCCGCCACCGGCGTCATGTTGACGAGACCGATGACGGTGGCGAGGATACCGAGAACGACGAGCGGGAACTTCACGTTCCAGCGCACGCCGTGCGGGCTCCGCGCGGTGTCGCTCCGGGGTTCACCGTGGAAGGTTAGGAAGACCATCCGGAAGGTGTAGAATCCGGTGAAGAACACCGCGATGAGACCCATCGCGTACGCTCCGAGGAGGAGCGGGTTGCCGCCGAGACCGTGGACGAGCGCCTCGTAGAGCACTTCGTCTTTCGACCAGAACCCGGCGAACGGGACGATTCCCGCGAGCGCGAGCGACCCGGCGAGGAACGTCCAGTAGGTCACGGGCATGCGCTTTTTCAGGCCGCCCATGTCCCACATGTTCTCGTTGTGGTGCATGGCGATGATGACCGACCCCGCTCCGAGGAACAGGAGCGCCTTGAAGAAGGCGTGAGTCATCAGGTGGAAGGTCGCCGCGACGTAGCCACCCGACCCAAGCGCGAGCATCATGTACCCGTACTGGGAGATGGTGGAGTACGCGAGCACCTGTTTGATTTCGCGTTTGACGACGCCCATCGTCGCCGCGAACAGCGCCGTGAAGCCGCCGATGAACGCGATGATGGCGAGCACCTGCGGGAGCAGGGCGTAGAAGCCGTACATGCGCGCGACGAGGTAGACACCCGCCGCGACCATGGTCGCCGCGTGGATCAGCGCGGAAACGGGCGTCGGGCCTTCCATCGCGTCGGGAAGCCACGTGTGGAGCGGGAACTGCGCCGATTTCCCGACCACGCCGCCCAACACGAGCAGGCCGACGATGTTGAACCACATCTTCGGGTCGAGACCGAAGAGGGTCGTCACCTCTCCGCCCTCGCCCGCAATTGCCTGCTCGGCCATGTGCACGAACGAGTGGTCGCCCGTGAACTGCGCCGTGCCGAAGGTGGCGAACACCGCCACCACGCCGATGAGGAAGAAGTAGTCACCGAAGCGGGTGACGAGGAACGCCTTCTTCGCTGCGCTCGGTGGGCCGGGTTCGCGGAACCAGAACCCGATGAGCAGGTACGAACACAGCCCGACGAGTTCGAAGAACATGAACGCCATCAGCAGGTTGTCCGCGAAGACGAACGCGAGCATGCTGAAGGTGAACAGGCCGAGACCGGCGTAGTAGCGCGGGAGGCCGGTTTCGCCCTCGTCGTTCATGTAGCCGAGGCTGAAGATGTGCACGAGACACGCGACCAGCGAGACGATGACGAGCATCATTGCCGACAGCGGGTCGAGGAAGATGCCGAAGTGCAGGTTGAAGGTGTCGAGTCCTTCGACCCACACGATGGTCTCGTGGTAGGATTCGCCACCCGACACCGTGAGGAAGACCCACAGCGACAGGAGGAGTGACCCGGCCGTCGCGGCGATGCCCGGAATCGCGCCACCCTTGGGTAGCATCTTGCGGGCGTACTCGCCGCCGAACAGTGCGATCAGGAACGATACGAACGGCAAGAGTGCGATTACCGGTGCCAGTTGGAATGCTGTTGCCGCCATTGTTACCACCTCATAGTCGTCGCTTGGGTCACGTCCACGTCGTTGAAGTTACGATACAGCACGAGGATGATACCGATTCCCACTGCGACTTCCGCGGCGGCGAGCGCCAGCGTGAACAGGCTGAACGTCTGCCCGGTCAGATTGCCGTGATAGCTGGAGAACGCGACGAGGTTGATGTTCGCCGCGTTCAGCATCAGCTCGACGCTGATGAGGAACATCAGCGCGTTCTTCCGGGTCAAGATACCGAACAGCCCCGAACAGAACACGGCGGCGGAGAGCAACAGGTAGTATTCGACTGGTACCATTACTCCTCGTCACCTCCCGCGTTTCGACCGCCGTCCGCCATGACCGCCGACGACGTTCCATTGTCGCCGCTTTCGCCGTCGTCACGGCTGGCGAGCATCACTGCACCCACCAGCGCCGCGACGAGCACGAGGTCGATAATCTCGAACGCGACGAGGAATCCCTCGCTCTGGACGAGAGCGTCACCGCCGACGTTTCCGATGTTGAACATCGCGTAGCCGATGCTCGCCGTGATGTTGGCTCCGGCTCCGAAGCCACCTGCGTCGCCGAACGACGCGCCGAGGAACACCACAGCGAGGATGGCGAACAGCGCCACCGCGACGACGCCGGGAAGCATCGTGCTTGGGTCACGCATTCGTGGCCGTGATGTCATGCGTTAGTCACCTCCTCTGTACTTGAACGACGTGTGAGCATGACGGCGAACGTTATCAGGATGAGAACCCCGCCCACGTAGACGAGGATCTGCATCGCCGCAACGAATTCCGCCTGTAACATGACGTAATGGGCGGCGAAGCTCAGCAACGAAGCGCCGAGCAACAACGCCGAATGCCACACGTCCCGCACCAGGACGGCGCCCACGCTACTCGCCACCGTCAGGATGGCGAACAACGCGAACGCGATCATTTCATATGCCATTTCAGTCACCTTTGGGTTTGGGTAAACGCCCTTTTAAGATTTCGAGACGGGCGTGATTACTGGTAATCGACTGCTCCTTCGCCCTCTCCTATCCACGCGCTACGGTCCGGTTCGCGCGATTCGAGTGGGTCGATGTCTTTGTACCAGGGGACGTTCTTCAACTGTTCTTTGTTGTATACCAAGTCGTCTTTCGTGTCACCCGTGAACTCGAAGTTCTGGGTGAGCAGAATGGCGTCGACCGGGCACACTTCCTCACAGAGTCGGCAGTAGATACACTGGCCGACGTGGAGGTTGTACTGTTCGCCGTTGCGCTGGTCGTCCTGAACGATCTGAATCGTGTCGTTCGGACAGACGTTCTCGCACTGGCGACACCAGATGCAGCGCTCTTGGCTGAACTTGTGAATCCCACGGAAGCGTGGGCTTACTTCGGGTGCGACGTCCGGGTATTCGACCGTGAACGTCGTCCCGCCCAGTGCGTGTTTCATCGTCGTTGCCATCGATTTGAGTAGTCCGATCATAGCACCACCCCCACGATGATGGCCGTGAGAACCAGGTTGGCGAACGAGAGCACGAGCATGCCCTTCCAACCGATTTCGATGAGTTGGTCGATGCGCACGCGCGGAAGCGCCGAACGCGCCCACTGCGTGAACAGGAACACCGCCCAGATCTTCACGGTGAACCAGACGAATCCGATGGAACCCGAAGCGGGGCCGGACGGACCACCGAGGAAGAGCGTGGCGATGATCGCACCGCCGAGGAAGATGTGGATGAACTCGCCGAGGTAGAACAGCACGAAGTACACGCTGGAGTACTCCGTCTGGTATCCGGCGACGATTTCGGTGGGTGCCTCGGGGGTGTCGAACGGGTTCCGCCCGACTTCCGCGAGGTTCGCCGCGAGGAACAGCACGAACGCGAACGGGTTCACGAACGCGTACCACGACGGAATAGCGATGCCGCCGATGGTGATGAGCGTCTCCTGCTGTTGGGCGACGATTTGGCTCATCTGGAGCGTCCCCGTGAAGAGGACGACCGATGCGGCCGTCACGACGAGCGGAATCTCGTACGCGATGTTCTGTGCCACCGCGCGAAGGCCACCGAGAAGTGAGTATTTGTTGTTCGACGCGTAGCCGCCCATCGTCAGTCCGAGCGTGGCGATGGAGGCGACGGCGAACACGTACGCCAGTCCCGTCTCGGGGTCAGCGAGTTGCAGATTGATGCCGAAAAGGGAACCCATCGGAATGACCGCAAAACCGAGCAGCGCCGAACCCGCCATGACGACGGGCGCGAGGTCGAATGCCGGACGGTCCGCACCTTCCGGGATGATGAGTTCTTTCGACAGCAGCCGCACCGCGTCGGCCACGATGATGAACAGGCCGAACGGCCCGACACGATTGACCGCGATACGGTCGGTGAACGCGGCGGTGATTTTCCGTTTCGCCCACGGCCCCGCGAACGCCGTCATCGTCAGCATGATGGTGCCGATGACGGCCGCCGCGATGAGCGCCGAGAGCAGCTCTATCGGCGCGCTGGGGTTGTTGCCGCCCAGCGCACGCGCTATCTGTTCGGGGAGAAGGACCGTTCCCGTCCCTGCAGCGGAACGGGATTCATCGGTCGACCTCCCCGAGAATCACGTCGAGGCTGCCGAGCGTGGCGACGAGGTCGGGGATGTACTCCCCGTTGGACATCTCACCGAGCGCGGAGAGGTTGCAGAAACACGGACTTCGAATCTTGAATCGGCCGGGCTTGTCCGTCCCGTCCGAGCGGATGTAGATGCCGAGTTCCCCTTTCGCGCCCTCGACCGCGCGGTACGTTTCCGTGTCCGCGTCCGGTTTGAGGGTCCGGGGGACGTTCGACTGAATTTCGCGTTCGTCCTCCGGCCAGTCTTCGAGCAGGTCGACACACTGGTCGATGATCTTCGCCGACTCCTCGACTTCGCGCATCCGAACGAGGAGGCGCGCGTAGTTGTCACAGCCGTCCTCGGTCACGACGTCCCAATCGAGTTGGTCGTAGTAGCCGTAGGGGTCGTCGCGGCGCAGGTCGTAGTCGATGCCCGATGCGCGAGCGACGGGACCGGTGACGCCGTACTGTTTGGCGACCTCGGGTTCGAGAACGCCGGTTCCGATGGTCCGAATCTGGAACAGCTCGTTGCTCGTGATGAGGTCGTGGTACTCCTCCAGCGTCGGCGGGAGGTCGTCGAGGAAGTCCCGAATCTTGTCGAAGAAGTCCTGACGCGGTTCCGGGATGTCCCAGACGACGCCGCCGAGGCGGAAGTAGTTGAACATCATGCGCTGACCGGTCAGGTCCTCCAGGATGTTCTGGACGATTTCGCGGTCGCGCATCGCGTACATGAAGATAGCAGTGAAGTCGCCGTAGATGTCGAGACAGAACGTCCCCAGCGCCAGCATGTGCGATGCGATACGGCAGAGTTCGGCACCCATCGTCCGAATTATCTGCGCGTACTCGGGCACGTCGAGGTCGTTCAAATCTTCGGCCACGCGCGCGTAGGCCCACTCGTTGAGCAGCCCGGCGGACGCGTAGTCCCAGCGGTCGGGGTACGGCATGATCTGGTGCCGGTAGGTCCCGTTCTGGGCCATCTGCTCCTCACAGCGGTGGAGGTAGCCGATGTCCGGGTCGACGTCGGCGACTTGCTCGCCGTCGAGCGTCGTCTTCAGGTGCAACACACCGTGGGTCGCCGGGTGGTGCGGCCCGATGTTCAGGAACATCGTGTCCGAATCCGCGTCGTAGTGGTCGTCCTGAATCGGGTTCTTGTGCTCCTCGAACGAGACGATTTGTGGCCGGTCTTGGTCGTAGTTCTGCGCCAGGGGGTGGCCCTGCCACGTCTCGGGGAGGAGGATACGACGAAGGTCCGGATGACCGTCGTAGTCGATGCCCACGAGGTCGTAGGCCTCCCGCTCGTGCCAGTCGGCGGATCGGTAGACGGGTTCCGCGGTCTGGCTCGCGGGCGCATCGGTCGGCGTCGGCACGACGACGCTCACCTCTTGGGTCGGGTCGGCGTACTTCTTCAGGTGATAGACGCTCTCGTAGCGGTCCTCGTAGTCCTGTGCCGTGACCATCGAGAGGTGGTCGAATCCGGCCTCGTCGCGCAGGATTGTCAGTGCGTCCTGCACTTCGTCGGGTCGAACGACGAATCCCGGCGCGTTAAGATGTTCCTCGCGGCCGATAACGTGGTCACCGAGCAGCGCGGCGAGCTGGTCGCCGTCGAGTTCCTGCGCTGCCGGTACTTCTCGTTGCGAACTCATGGTGAATCAGCCCAGTTGTAGCGCATGACGAGCGAGTCCTCGTCGATTCTGTCGGCGAGCGTGTCTACCAGTTCGTCCTGTTCCAGGTCCCCGAACTGTTCGAGTTCGTAGGGCTTGACCGTCACCGGGCTGGTCTCGCCGTTGGCGACGCGCTCTTGGAGCTTGACGACGCCGTAGACGAGTGCCTCGGGGCGCGGCGGGCATCCGGGGACGTGAATGTCGATGGGGATGACCTCTTCTGCGCCCTTGATGACGTTGTATCCTTCCTGGAACGGGCCGCCGCTGATGGCACACGACCCCATGTTCACGACGAACTTGGGTTCGGGCATCTGGTCGTAGACGCGCTTCATCCGCGGCGCGAACTTCGAGACGACCGTCCCGGGGACGATCATCACGTCGGCCTGCCGCGGCGACGCACGCGGGACGCCGGACCCGAAGCGGTCCAAGTCGTGTTTCACCGCGTAGGTGTGCATCATCTCGATACTGCAGCACGCGATACCGAACTGCAGCATGAACATCGACGACCCCCGCACCCAGTTCATGAACTTGTCGAACTTCGTGAGGATGAACGGCGACGCGCCGAAGGCCTCACGGAGTTTCGAGTTGAAGCGGTCATCGACACCCTCGCCCATCCGAGCCTCGCGGGTCTTCGTCTGGGGGGCTGTACTACCGTGTATGTATTCCCGTGGTTCGTTGCTCATTGTTCCATACTCCGTTGCGTTCCGCGGGGGCTACGAACCCACCGCACCGCTCCGTTGCGCCAGGCCCACGCGAGCCCGACGACGAGAACCGCGATGAAAACCAACATCGGGACGAGCACCGTCGCAAGGCTGACGCCGCTGTCGATAGCGTTGCGATAGATGACGGTCCAAGGGAAGATGAGGACCGTCTCGATGTCGAAGACGACGAACAGCAGCGCAACCATGTAGTATTGGATGTTGAACCGAATGCGCGTCGTCCCGGTTGGAATTTCACCGCTCTCGTAGGTGGCGGATTTTCCCTGTTCAGGCACGCTCGGTCTGAGGAGACTCGACACAGCCATCATACTGAATGGTATGGCGAGTCCCACCAGCACTAGCGCGCCAATGGCTACCCATGGATTCATTACCGGTTTTCTCCTAGCAGGCGGTGTTTTGTGAGCGCACCCCTATAAGCGTTGATTCTTGAGATTCTGGCCGGACAGCGCCGCTCCCGCCTGCATTCCGGCAACTGACGCTTTCTATTCAGTAACGCACCCTTTCTCACCGACGAAATGAATGTACTGAACGATGGTATATACGGAAAAGATACCCGTTATTCGCCGTCGCGGAACGACGGCGTGCCCTCCTCGTGCAGGCGGCGAGATACCGCACCGACGTCCATCTGTAACTCGTCGTGGTAGGTAACCAGTCGTTTCCGAAGGTCGTCGTGTTCCCGCGCGAGGATTTGCACCGCGGAAAGCGCCGCGTTGAACGATTTGCCCGCGTCCACCGCGACGATGGGCGCGCCGGTCGGCATGCCGATAACCGACGAGACGGATTTTTCCTGGACGGGAACGCCGACCACGGGAAGCGGGTACGCGAGCGAGGCCGTCATGTTGGGGAGGTCGGCGGACTTCCCGCCCGCCCCGGCGATGATGACGTCCAATCCGCGTGCTTCGGCCGTCTTCGCGTAACTGTACATCAACTCGGGGGTTCGGTGGGCCGAGACGACGTAGGTTTCGAACGTGAACCGCGATTCGGGCGGGTTCTCGACGTCCGTCACTTCCTCGAAACCGAGTTCGGTGAGCGCGTCGTAGGCGCCCGACATCACGTCCAAGTCGGAGTCGCTCCCCATGATGATGCCGACTTCGGGCGTCTCCTCCGTTGGTCGGTCGCGGTTCGCCTCGGCTTCGAACTGTTCGATGAGCGTCGTAACTGATTCTGCGGTGGTCATTGGAACGTGAGTGAGTCGGTGAGTTCGCGCGCCTCTTCGAGCAGGTCGGTGAGGGTCGATTCGTCGTCCGCATCGGGGTCGTCGCCGACGAGCGTGACGTGTCCCATCTTCCGGAGCGGGCGGACTTGGCGTTTGCCGTACCAGTGGAACGCCGCGCCGTCGGTCGAGAGGACTCCCTCGACCCCGGAGAGGGCGGCGGTTTCGGGTTCGTCGACGTCGCCGAGGATGTTCGAACTCACGACCGGACTGCGGAGGTCCGTCGCGCCGAGCGGATACCCGAGAACGCCGCGAGCGTGCTGTTCGAACTGCGAGGTCAGCGCGCCTTCGATGGTGTAGTGACCGGAGTTGTGCGGTCGGGGTGCGATTTCGTTGACCGAAATCTCCCCGTCTTCCCCTTCAAATAGCTCGATTCCGTACGTTCCGCGCCCCGACAAAGCGGACAGCACCTCGCGGGCGACCTCCTCGGCGCGTTCCCGAACCTCGTCGGAGGTCCGCGCGGGAACGACCGTCTGCCGAAGGATTTCCTCCTCGTGGACGTTCTCCCCGACGGGGAACGTCGCCACCTCGTCGTCTCCCTTGACGGCGATGACCGAGAGTTCGCGCTCGAAGGGGACGAACTCCTCGACCATCAACTCGCCCGAGACTTGCGAGAGCGCGTTGTCCACGTCGTCCTCGTCCTCGACGGGGACGTTGCCGCGCCCGTCGTAGCCGCCGCGCCGCGCTTTCAGCATCATCGGGTAGCCGAACTCCTCGCCCGCTTTGAGGAGATCCTCGCGGGAATCGACGGGGCGGAAGTCGGGGACCGGAATTCCGCGGTCCTGCAGTGCGCGCTTCTGGACGAGTTTGTCCTGAATGGTTCGAAGCGTGGCCGGGTCGGGGTGGACCGGAACGTCGTACTCCTCGCCGACCGCTTCGAGCACGTCTGGGTCGGCGAGTTCGATTTCGAAGGTCAGCGCGTCGCTTCGCTCCGCCAGTTCTCGAATCGCCTCCTCGTCGTCGAAATCGCCGACGATTTGGTCCCGAGCGACCAACGACGCGGGACAATCCGGCGTCGGGTCGAGGACGACCAGTTCGACGCCGAGCGGTGATGCCGCCTCCGCGAGCATCCGACCGAGTTGCCCGCCGCCGACGACGCCGAGGGTGAGCGGTGATGCCGTAACCATGTCGTCCGAAGGCTATCCCTGTAGGTGCATAAGATTTGCCAACTCGGACGATAAATGGGCACGAACGTGTATCGACTCGCGGATGGATTACGCGGCTCGGTTCGCTTCCCGAAGCGCGCTTTCCTTGATGTAAATCGTCGTCGGCGCACCCCAGAGCGTGAGTTCGTGGTCGTAGACGCGATAGCCGTCGAGGTACTTCTCGACGTCCTCTTTGCGCGACGTCCGCGTGATGACGACCGGCGGTTGGCGGGTTTGGAGGGATTCGTTGTCCAGCGTGCTGTCCACGTTCGCGTCCACCATCTCGGTGTACCACGGGAGCGGGAGGCGGTTGTACCAACTGTTGGACGGCGGCCATAGGTCGTTGTTCGCTTCGTTCGGGACGTAGAAGACGTACGAACTGTCCTCGTTCAGATAGCCGTAGTACAACACGTCGGTTCCTTCCCGGTTCGCCTGCGAGACGCGCTGTACCTGCTCCATCGTCGGCTTGATTCCGTCGGCGGGTTGACCCCACTGCACGATGTCGTTGTGGTGTTGGCCGCCGAACAGTCCCGGCGCGTTCGCGTCCTGCGGGTGGAGATACACAACCGTTATCGCCGGGAACGCGACCTGCACGACGAGGAACAGCGCGATGACGCCCGCGGCGGCGGTCGAAAACGTGTCGTCGTCCTCGTACGCCTCCCGACCCCAGTGGTAGATGATGCTCGCGCCGACCGCCGCGGGAATCATCAGCGGGACGATGGCGTGGACAGTCACCCACCCGGCCTGAATGTCGGTCACGAGCGGGTAGCCGAGGACGCTCACCGCGCCCCAGTAGAACGCGAACGAAACGAGGTCGCGCGGACGGTCGTCGACGTACCGCGCCGCGAGGAAGCCGAGGACCGCGAGGACGACCACCACGAACGCGCCCTGTTCGAGAACGGCGATGAAGTGCTCGAGATACGGGAGGTAGGCGTGGCCCTGACTCTTGACCCAGTGGCCGGTGAACTCGTTCCACGACCCGACCGTCGCTTCCGAAATCACCGCGCCCAGCATTCCCGGGTTGGAGACGGCTTTCCACAGTCCGGGACCGCTGGTGCCGTTCGTCCGCGGGGCGTAGAAGTAGACGATGACGACGAAGAACTCCACCACACACAGGGCGAGGTGGGGGGCGAATCGGAGGACGCCCCGCCCCGTTTCGGTGACGGTATCCACGAACGTCCCCGTCCATTCTCGGTCGTGATTGCGTGCGAGAAACAGCCGATGGTCGAACAACAGGACGGCCGCGCCGAGCCACGAGGCGACGTAGAGCAGGGCGTTTTCCTTCGTCGTGAAGCCGAGCGCCAACGCCAGCGTTCCGGCGTACAGGTACCTCGCCTTCCCCGTCGCCTGCGCACGGAGGTAGAAGCCGAGCGCGAACACCATGAACGCCGCGAGAAGCATGTCGTACCGCATGACCCGAGAGTAGTAGAGCGCGACTGGATTGACCGCGAGCAGGAGCGCGAAGGCGACCAGTTCGGAGTCCCGGAGGTGGTTGCGATACAGCCACGCCGCGAGCGGGAGCAGGCCGGTGACGAGCGCGACGGGCAACCGCGCCATGAAGTCGCTCGCGCCGAACAGTTCGAAGAGGACGCTGTTCACTTGCGGGAAGAACGGGCCGTGGATGTCGGCGTGGTAATGCCAGATGCCGGTTTTCTGATACCTGAGAATCCAGTAGCCGACGCGGGCTTCGTCCCAATGGGCGAACCGGTCTCCGAGGGCGAACAGTCGGAGCACCAGCGCGACGACCGTGACCGCACAGATGGAAGCGAAACCCCGATTTCGGGCCGTCCACCCGGAAAGCGGGTGTTCGCTCGAACTCATTGTTCTCCCTCAAGACGCAGGGGGGATACAAGCCTTGCGGAGAGCGGTAGTTCTTTTAGCCGTGCTGGCTTCCCGCCACACATGGTAACGCTCGGACTCGTCGTCGCGGAGTTCAACGCGCCGATAACGGAGCAGATGGAGGAGTCGGCGCGCGAGGCTGCCGCCGAGCGAGGCGCAGAAATCGTCGAAACGCTACACGTCCCCGGCGCGTACGATTCGCCGCTCGCGGCGGACCGACTCGCCCGCCGGGACGACATCGACGGGGTTGCGGTCCTCGGTGCCGTCATCACCGGCGACACCGACCACGACCACGTTATCACGACCGCAACGACGCAGAAACTCACCGACGTCAGCCTGAACCGGGACACGCCGGTCGCACTCGGCATCACCGGCCCCGGCATGTCCGCGGCGGAGGCCCGAGAGCGTACCGACTACGGTGCACGGGCGGTCGAAGGTGCACTCGACTTAGTGGAGGAACTACAATAATGGACTTTTCCGACAGGATTCAACGTGTCGAACCGAGCGCGACGCTCGCTATCAGCAGCCTCGCGTCGGAACTGGAAGCCGACGGCGTAGACGTCATCGACCTGAGCGTCGGGGAACCGGACTTCCCGACCCCGGCGAACGTCGTTGACGCCGCCGAAACAGCGATGGAGGAGGGCCACACGGGCTACCCGCCGTCCAAGGGCGTCCCCGAACTCCGCGAGGCTATCGCGGCGAAACTGCAGGACGACGGTCTGCCGTACGAGGCGGATAACGTCATCGTCACGCCCGGCGCGAAGCAGGCGCTCTACGAGACGGTACAGACGGTCGTGGACGACGGGGACGAGGTCGTCCTCCTCGACCCCGCGTGGGTGTCCTACGAGGCAATGGTGAAACTCGCGGGCGGCGACCTGAACCGCGTGGACCTCGCGCCGCACGACTTCAAACTCGAACCCGCTCTCGACGACCTCTCTGCGGCCGTCTCGGACGACACCGAACTGCTCATCGTCAACTCGCCGTCGAACCCGACCGGCGCAGTCTACTCCGACGCCGCACTGGAAGGCGTCCGCGACTTGGCGGTCGAACACGACATCACGGTCATCAGCGACGAGATTTACGAGCGGATCACCTACGGCGCGGAGTGCACCAGCCTCGCCACGCTCGACGGAATGTACGAGCGCACCATTACGGTCAACGGCTTCTCCAAGGCCTACTCGATGACCGGCTGGCGGCTCGGCTACCTCGCCGCCCCGGAGGAACTCGTCTCGCAAGCGGCGAAACTCCACTCGCACTCCGTCTCGTCGGCGACGAACTTCGTCCAACGCGCGGGCGTCGAAGCCCTCCAGAACACCGAGGACGACGTGAACGAGATGGTCGAGGCGTTCCACGAGCGCCGCGACCGCCTCGTCGCCCTGTTGAAACAGCACGGCGTAGACGCCGGAACGCCGGACGGTGCGTTCTATCTGATGATACCGGTGGGCGAGGCGCAACGCGCCTCGGATGCGAGCGGTGATGAACCGCGAGCGGACGACCAGCAGTGGTGTGAGGACGCGCTGGAGGAGGCGCACGTCGCTACCGTTCCGGGCAGCGCATTCGGCGCGCCCGGCTACGCTCGCGTCTCCTACGCGGCGAACTTGGAGCGAATCGAGGAAGCGGTCGAGCGGTTGGTCGAGAGCGACCTGCTCTGAAGGGGTCGGAATAGGATTCGAGGAACGTTTCCGTCCGAAGAATCACGCGGTCATTCTCTTCTATTTCGTTCGACATCCGGGCCGTACTGCCCCCGGCTTCTAATATAAGTCTACGGTCGAAAATGACGACGATGTGAGTTCCGCCTCAGATTCCCATGCCCATCAGGTGACTGCGGAGCACGTCGTCGTCCTTGTTGCCCTCGCCGGTGTTGAGGATGACGACGGTGTCGTCCTCGCCGAACTCACCCTGCTGGGCGAGTTCCCACGCCCCGCTCGCGGCGGCGGCGCATGTTGCGCCCATCTCCAGGCCCTCCTTCTGTGCGACCGCGACCGCCGAATTGAGAATGTCCTCGTCGCTGGTCGCCACCGCGCCGCCGTCGCTTTCGCGGAGCGCGTCGAGAATCATCGGGCTCGCGCCGGGGTCGGGAATCTCGATGCCGCCGCAGATGGTGTCCGGCGTTTCCCACGCCTCGTGAACGTCCTTTCCTTCGTCCCACGCCTTCACGATGGGCGCACACCCGGTCGCTTGGGCGGCGTACATCGACGGGAGGTCGTCGGTCAGTCCCAAGTCGCGGAACTCCGTTGCGGCCTTGTGCATTCCGACGAGACCGACGCCGCCGCCGGTCGGGTAGACGATGGCGTCCGGGACCTCCCAGTCCATCTGTTCGGCGATTTCGTAGAACATCGTCTTCTTCCCCTCGTGGCGGTAGGGCGTGACGAACGTCTTGACGGAGTACCAGTCGTCTTCCTCCTCCATCGCGTCGGCGTAGGCCGCTCCCGCGTCGCCGATGCGCCCCTCGACGACTGTCATGTCGCCGCCGTGGACGTTGACCATCGCCTTGTTCGTGAACCCGGCGCGCGTCGGGAGGAAGACGTGCGATTCGAGGTCGGCGCGGGCGGCGTACGCCGCGGCGGATTGCCCAGCGTTTCCGGCCGAAGCGAGCGCGATGTCCGTCGCGCCGTGTTGGGCCGCCGCGGTCACGGCCATCGTCTGGCCGCGGTCCTTGAACGTCCCCGTCGGGTTGCGTCCCTCGTCCTTGAACAGGACGCGCCCGACGCCCATCTCCTCGGCGAGGTTCGGACACTCGACGAGCGGCGTGGCTCCTTCGTCCATCGTCACCGCCGACTCGCGGGTGAACGGCAGCAGTTCCGCGTACTTCCACATCGTCTCGAACGGGCGGGATTCGAGGTCCGCACGCGACACGTCGATTTCGTCGTAGTCGTAGTCCGGGTCGAGGATGCCGCCGCAGTCGGGACAGCGGTGTGTCCCCTCGTCGGCGTCGAACGTCTCGCCACAGTCCACGCACGTCAGTCCGATGAATGCGTCCGTCGTCTCCATGCCCGAAGGTGGGAAGGCGGACCACTAAGCCCTGTTCATCCCCCGTCCCTTTTGCCCCTGCACCGCAACTGTCGGATATGAAACCGGAAGCCGTCCGGTCCGTGCTCGTCGACCGCGTCGAAACCCGCCGCGAAGCCCTATCGGAACGCTGGGGCGACGTTCCACACCGGGTTCGTCCCGTCATCGGCGTCGCGGAGTACGACTTCCCGGCGACGCCGGACGAACTCTTCCCGTGGGTCGCGGTCTGTTTCGTCGTCGAGGACGGACGCGTCTTGTTGGTACAGGACTCCGGCCACTCGTCGGTGTGGGAACCGCCGGGAGGGAAAGGCGAGGTGCGTAGCACCTCGAAGAAAGCGAACGGTGAAAACCGTGAGCAGGGCGAAGCGCTCCGCGCTTCGGAAAAAGCGAGCGGTGGATACCGCGAGCAGGGTGAAACTGAGGAGTCGGTCGCCGAAACCGCCGAGCGGGAAACCCGCGAGGAGACCGGCATCGAGTGCGACGTCACCGACCTGCTGTTCACCGAAACGCTCCGGTTCGACTACGGGAACGGCGTCCCCGTGCCGGTGTTGCAGGCCGGATTCGTCGCCCGTCGGGTCGGCGGGGCGATTCGACCAACCGCGGCGGAAATCGAATCGCTGCGGACGTCACGGTAGCGGCCCTCGGTTCGGCTCCCTAACTAGGTCGGCCGAGAGACGTTTATTACGGACGACCGACCATCCTCCATGACCACTGTCATCGTCGCCGGGGCGGGCCTCGCGGGACTCGTCGCCGCCCGACATCTCGCTCGGTTAGGACTCGACGTACAGGTGTTCGAACGCGAGCCGGACGTCGGCGGTCGAGTGCGGACGCGATACGAAAACGGATTCGTCCTCGACCGGGGATTTCAGGTGCTCTTTACCGCCTACCCCGCCGCGCGGCGGGAACTCGACTACGGCGACCTCGATTTGCGGTATTTCGCCCCCGGCGCGGTGCTCGCCCGTCCCGGTCGTCGGTCGGTACTAGCGGACCCGATTCGTGACCCGGGCGCGCTGTTCGGGTCGGCGACGAACCGGGAGGTCCGCTTCCGCGACAAACTCCGAACCCTCCGACTTCGACGGGAGCTGGCCCACAAGCCGACCCGCGAGATTTTTTCGGGCGAAGACCAGTCCATAGAGGAGTACCTTCGCGCGAGGGGCTTTTCCGACTCCTTCCGCGAGAACTTCGCCGGGCCGTTCTACGGCGGCATCACCCTCGACAGGTCCCTTGCGACCTCGAAGAAGGTGTTCGAGTTCACGTTCAAGATGCTCTCGACGGGTAAAATCGCCGTTCCCGCCGACGGAATGGGTGCGATTTCGAACCAATTGGCCGAGTCGGCGCGGCTCGCTGGCGCGACGATTCACCTCGGAGAGGGAGTGTCGGCGGTCGAATCGACGGGCGACGAGGTGAGCGTCGAGGTCGGCGGAGAAACCGTCACCGCCGACGCGGCCATCGTCGCCACCGACCCGAAATCCGCCCGCGAACTGACGGGTGTCGAGTCGATTCCGACCGACGCACGCGGCTGTGTCACCCAGTATTTCGCCCACGACGAACCGCTCCCCGGCGGGAACAGAATCGTGCTCAACGTCGGGGACGACGCGCCGAACGAAATCGTGCCGTTGTCCGCCGTCGCGCCCGAGTTCGCGCCCGGCGATTGGGAGCTGTTCTCCGCGACGTTCCTCGGGACGCCCGCGGAATCGGACGACGAACTCGCGGCGACGGTCCGGGAGACGCTCCGGCGATGGTTCCCTGACCGGCGATTCCCGAACCTCGAACGCCTGCACACGGACCGCATCGAGTTCGCGCAGTTCGCCCAGCCGCCGGGGGTGTTCGACGGTCTCCCCGGCAACCGAACCGGCGACGAATCGATGTACCTCGCCGGGGACTATACGGAGGCGTCGTCGCTCAACGCCGCGATGGAGAGCGGACGAAAGGCCGCGCTGGCCGTGTACGACGATATGCGATGAACGCGCCACCGCGAAGGTATCGGCGGCGACAGCAGACCACAGGCTACTGCCGTCCATCGACTACAACAGCTTCCGAAACTCTCCGAGCGGCGGGAAGCGATAGGTCTCGTCGGCGTCCTCGTCGCGGACGATGGGACAGAGCGGGTCCGTGCCGGCGACGAGCGGGGACTGGAAACCGGATCCGCGAACGTCGTTTACCACCATTCCGCTGGCGAGGCGGGTGAACGCGGGGAGGACGAGGACGTCCGAATCGCGGTACGTTTCCGATCCCGAGAGGTAGCACGGTCGGCGCTTTCCCTCGATTTCGATCGCCGGATGGTCGTGTCCCACGACGTACCGCGGTGCCTCCCCGTCGGGTTCCTCGTGGCCGTGACAGACCAGTGTGTCGTCCGCGAGTCGGTACTCGTCGTGCGGGGACGCAAGTTCGCCCAGCCGCGTATCGTGGTTTCCGCGCACGGCGACGAGGGTCGCGTCCGCGTCCGCCGCGAGCGCTTCGAGGTCCGCGAACGTCTCGGAGACGCCGTTCGGCAGTCGGTCGAACGCGTGGAGAACGTCTCCGGCGAGAACGACTTCGGCGGGTGAAAATCGGTCGAGGAGGGCGTCGAATCGCGCCGTCAAATCGGTCCGTTCGCCGAGCGGCAGCGAGACGTTCGACGCCGAGTCCCGGCCGATGTGGAGGTCGGCGAGGACGAGCGCGTCGGCGTCCGCGAGGTAGGCCGCTCGGTCCGCGAACTCAACGGCCGCCATCGGCCCGGATGCTCCGGTGAAGGTCGTACTCCCGTCCAGAGACGAGGTAGATGATGTCCTCGATGACCGTCAGCAGTTCCGGGAGGTCGCGGACGACCAACCAGAGGATGAAGACGAGCGCGACGACGGCGAGCAGTTGGCTGAGCACCCTGTCCGCGATGAAAAACGAGACCATCCGGGGGTCGGTGTAACCCGTGATCGTGGTGACGGGACCGACGAAGAACTGGAACCATTGGTTGCCGAACGCCACCGCGATGAAGACGTTGCGGACGACGTTCAACACCCAGATGATGACGATGGCGAGCGTGAATCCGCGGAGCTTTCGTCGGAGGGGTGCCCGGACGGCGGCGATGAGGCCGCCGAAGATGCTCATGCTGCCGATACCCGTGCAGGCGAGGACGAGATAGGTGTAGTACTCGTGGCCCGTGCTGTCGGTGAAGATGAAGGCGCTGTGGTAGCCGTTTTCCTTCGCAATCGTGAACGCGGGGTCGTATCCGAGCAGTTGGATGACGGCGTTGGTCTGGACGCTCACCAGTTCGACGAGCCACTCGCGGAGCGGTTCGACCGTCAGGAAGGGGACGTAGATGAGTCCCATCGCGGCGACGCCGCGGGACAGGACGAACAGCGAATCCCGTCCCGAGTAGAGCTGATAGCCCGCGTAGACGCACAGGGGAACCGCGACGAGGCTGAGGGTCCCCTCGATGAAACTCCGCATCTCGAACGCGAAACGGGGAAAGAGGACGCCCCAGAACAGCCCGAACAGCACCCACGCGCCCGCGCCGACGGTCCGCGCCAGCTCGCGGTCGTATCGTTCGAGCGCGGCGGTGGCGACGAAGGCGGCGATGACGACCCAAACGAGGTAGTCGGGAAAGGTCGTTGTCAGCCACGGGAGCGGGCCGGGGAGGGCGGCGGGGACGACTCCAATCACGATTCGTCCGTTGTTCTCAGAAAATATAGAGTTGACGCTCTCCGAATCCGCCGTCCGCGGGACATACCACCGGAACGTCGGCGAGTGGACGGTTCCGCCATCCGTCGGCGAATGGAGGGTTCCGCCATTACCGTTCGTGCGTCTCACGGGACGCGGTTTTCACTCGCCGACCGCTGGTATTTTTATCGTCCCGCCCGAGGATTCGGGTATGGCCGACGTGTTGGAGGACAAACGAACCGCAACCCGGTTTCGCATCCTCGCCGAAATCGCTGACCGACAACCGGCGGTGAGCCAAGGCGAGATCGCCGATGCCGTCGGCGTGACGAGTCAGGCCGTCAGCGAGTACACCCGCGGCCTCGTGGAGGACGGACTCGTGGAGAAGGAAGGTCGCTCACGCTATCGGGTGACGAAGGAGGGCGTCGATTGGCTCCTCCAGTCCGCGACGGACGTTCGTCGGTTCGCGGACCACGTGACCGACGACATCCTCGGCAACGTCGGAGAGGACGCGGCGATTGCGCGCACCGATATCGAAGCGGGGACGACCGTCTCGCTCTCGCTCGAAGATGGCCTGCTCCACGCGACGCCGAACGACGAGGGACCCGCGACGGGCATCGCCACGACGGACGCCGAAGCGGGCGAGGACGTCGGCGTCACCGAGTTCGAGGCATCATCGACCTCGAACCGGGACGGGTGACGGTGTATCAGGTGCCGCCGGTTCGCTCCGGCGGCAGTCGAACGGTGGACGGAAAGTCGCTCGCGGCCGCGTGTGAGAACGCCCCGGTGCTCGCCGCGACCGGCGTCGAAGCCGTCGTCGCCCTCCGATCCGCCGGTATCGAACCGGATACGACGTTCGCTCCGGGCGAAGTCGCTGCCGAGGCCGCCGAACGCGGCTTGAACGTCGTTATCGTCGCCACCGCCGACAGCGTGGGGCGCGTCACCGACGCCCTCCGGGACGTCGGCGTCGCCTACGAAGTGGCGAATCTGGACTGAGACGAAAAACCGGTGGGCGACGGGGTAATCAAGTGCAGTGGTTTTTCGCGGTCGTGTACGCCTCCCGAACCCGTTGGAACTCCTCGCGCGAGCCCCCGTGGTCGGGATGCACGTCCTTTACCTTCTCCCGGTAGGCCGATTTGACCTCCGAGAGCGTCGCACCCGACGGGACGCCGAGGATGGCGAACGCGGCCTGTTTCGTGTCCACGTCCGCCTCCTGTTCCAAGGTCGGGGTTTCGAAGGGAAGTCGGTCGCCGAGGTGGTGGCCCGGCATCTCGTGTTCGACGAGTACGGCGTACGTCGGCGACTTCTCGATGCGGAAGAAGGCTCGCGCGTCGAAGGTGATGGCGACGTCCCGCTCGGGAAGGTAAAACGCGACGTGTTGGCCCTCCACGAAGTGGTCCTCGGCGAAGTTCTCGTCGATGGCGCGGAGATACTGACGGATTTCGATCCGTCGCCGCCCCTCCCCGAAGATGTAGGTGGCGTTCGTGGACTGGCGCGTCGGAAACAGCCGAACGCCGACGACGAAGATTCCGGCGATGACGACAGCGGCCGCTAGCGTGAGCCACAAGCCGAGGACCAGCCAGTCTGGCATGCTATGCGTGTAGGACTCGAACGGTAATCAAATCCTCGCCAAACGAGACGCTCGGTGACGCGTTCGGAGGGAAGAAACGGAGACATCCCCGGTCGAACGGTGTTCGCACCGATAGACCAATAACCGGACGAGGACAGCACATTGCGA
>NZ_MEIH01000330.1:0-29779 GCF_001723155.1 Haladaptatus sp. W1 | reverse complement strand
GGCTCGCGCGTCGAAGGTGATGGCGACGTCCCGCTCGGGAAGGTAAAACGCGACGTGTTGGCCCTCCACGAAGTGGTCCTCGGCGAAGTTCTCGTCGATGGCGCGGAGATACTGACGGATTTCGATCCGTCGCCGCCCCTCCCCGAAGATGTAGGTGGCGTTCGTGGACTGGCGCGTCGGAAACAGCCGAACGCCGACGACGAAGATTCCGGCGATGACGACAGCGGCCGCTAGCGTGAGCCACAAGCCGAGGACCAGCCAGTCTGGCATGCTATGCGTGTAGGACTCGAACGGTAATCAAATCCTCGCCAAACGAGACGCTCGGTGACGCGTTCGGAGGGAAGAAACGGAGACATCCCCGGTCGAACGGTGTTCGCACCGATAGACCAATAACCGGACGAGGACAGCACATTGCGAAAAGAACATTCATGAAATAAATACTAGACCGGTGGCAAAGTTAATACCCTTGGTTATAATATATGTGCGTGTATCGGACCCAGAGATAATATCATGTTTGCCTCCAAGCCATGAAACTCACCGAACCGGAGACGAAAGGGGAACTCGACGAGAGTCAGATCCATAACGTCTTGCGGAACGAGCGACGGCGCGAAACGATTCGCTATCTCCGGGAGACAGGAGATTCACTGGCTGTCGATGACCTCGCCGAACACATCGCCACGGTGGAAACCGGCGAGTCACCGCCACCACGAAACGTCAGAAAGAGCGTCTACGTCTCGCTCCACCAGACGCACCTCCCGAAGCTCGATGACCTCGGTATCGTGGAGTACGACCAGCAGTCGAAGGAGCTAACGCTCGAAGACCAAGCGCGACAGGTCGAGGTGTATATGGAAGTCGTCCCCGAACACGACGTCTCCTGGGCGACCTACTATCTCGGCCTCGGTCTGCTGGAGTTCGTCGTTTTGTTCGCGGCGAAACTCAACCTCTTCTCGATACGAATGCTCGACTTCGAGTTCTGGACGTGGTTCTTTCTCACGTTCTTCCTCGTTTCCGCAGTGTATCATATCTACAACGGACAGGAG
This sequence comes from Haladaptatus sp. W1, assembly GCF_001723155.1. Taxonomy (NCBI): domain Archaea; kingdom Methanobacteriati; phylum Methanobacteriota; class Halobacteria; order Halobacteriales; family Haladaptataceae; genus Haladaptatus; species Haladaptatus sp. W1. The sequence continues at coordinate 28,739 of NZ_MEIH01000330.1, read as the reverse complement.
CGCTCGCTATTTTAACCGGCGAAATCGGAGGGCCGCTTAGCCGATGTACCGGAGGTCGTCGTCGGACGCGATAGGAGCCTGTTGAGACTCCATCTCCTCGATTTTGTTGACGACCTCTTCCATCTCTTCCGCACGGTCTTCGAGCGAGCTGAAATCGACTTCGAAGTCGAGCATCGTCTGGAGGACTTCGAGCACCGCCTGTGCGCTCTTCGGGTCGACCAGATAGCCGCTCGTCTCGCCCATCAGGCACGTCGCTTCGAGACCCCGCCGTCCGCCGAGGCCGAGCAGGAGACCGCTCGTCCCGACGATGCCGCCCGCGGGTTCGTCCTCGCGGAACTCGACGCCCGCGTCTTCGAGCTCGTCCACGAAGTCCGTGGTCGCAGCCGCGCCGAGCACGGCGTACTCCTCGATGAGTTCGCCGGTCGGCACGCCGCCGAGCGCGAAGACGCGTTCGACGCCGAACTCGTCGGCGATGTCGAGAAACGCGTTCGTCAAGCGATAGTGACCGACGGAATCCTGTGCTTGATAGTCGCCGGTGAGGACGAGGACGTCCTGTTCGTCGAGGGTCAGGGCGTAGAGTTCGATACAAACCAACGAGGCGGTGCCGTCGTCACCGACGCCAACCTGCGGCGGGAGGTGTTCGGAGTACACCCGTCGAACGAGCTCGCTCTCTTTCTCTTCGAGTAGATGCTCGACGACGAGTTTGCCGACGTGACCGACGCCCGGCAGTCCTTCGATGAGGACGGGGGCTTCCAAATCGGGATTGGCGACGATTTCGATGTCGATTTCGTCCATGTACCTTATTCGTGGGCGCGCCGCTTAAGTGCGCGTCGGTACTCCCCGTACGGGTCGTCGGGGTCGAACGGTGCGGGTGCGCTGTTTACGGCCTCGGCTCCGCACTTCGGACACGTCGCAGAAAGGGTGTACACCGGGCGGTCGTGTTCGGCGTTCCACGCGGAACACACCCGGATGTTCGATTTCATTCGTCGTCGGTGTGACGTTCGCGGTGGAAGTCGGCGGTGCCGGAAATGTCTTCCATCACGACCTCGGCACGACGGACGCTCTCTTCGAGCTGGGACTCCGCCGTCTTGTAGTTCGGTGCCTTGACGCGAACCCGGTATTCGGGCGCACCGACGTAGGTCACGTCGAGTTCCACTTCGTCGGGAATGTCGCCGTTGCCTTCCGCGGCCTTGAGCGCTTCCTTGATGCCGTCAACGCCGTCCTTCCCCGGATTGCGGAGGTCGACGTAGCCGGTGACGGTGACGTAGGGAACCGAGACGTTTTCGCGGGCGGTTTCGACCAGTCGCTCGACGTCCTCGTCCGCGAGGTCGGTGTCGTCGAGCGCTTCAGGACCGTGAATCGCCGCCTGTTCGAAGCCGTCGTAGATGCTGCCGAACTCAGCGAGGAGTTCGTTTGCGACGTGCGTGTACTGCTCGTCGCCCATGTCCTCGCCGAATGCGAGCGACATCCACTTATCGGCCTTCTGCTCGTTCTTCCAGTCCTGAATCTTATCGCTGTGCTGATGTTCGTTGACGTCCTTGATGGAGAGGTCTATCTGCTGTGACCCCTCGTCCACGTCGAGCACCTTGCAGACGACGGTCTGTCCGGTGTTCACGTGATCGCGGACGTTTTTGATCCAGCCACTGGCGACCTCGCTGACGTGAACGAGACCACGCTTGTCCTCGTACTCTTCGAGGTCAACGAAGACCCCGAAGTCCTCTATCTCGTCGACCTTACCGACGACGAGTTCGCCAGTATCGGGCCAGCCACTGTATTTCATCGGGATGCTATGGTTTCCACAACGTCGCCGTCGATTTCGGCCTTGCCGCCGGTCGGCGTGGCGAGCTTGTGACCGCAGACGACGCAGTTGATTTCGCTTGCCGCCTTTCCGAAGACGGTCTGTTCGTTCTCACAGTCCGGGCACTGCACTTTGTAGAAGTTTCCTGCCATTGTTTTACTCCTGGAATTCGAGTCGGCCAGCACGCCATCCGGGACGGAGGTGTGCTTTGCCACACTCGCTGCAACGGTACTTCAAGTCGGTCTTCTTCGTCGGTTTGTCCCCACCGGGCACCTTCGAGAAACCACCGGCGTTACCGATGACGGCTTTGCCGCGCTTCTGCTGGCGAGCGTCCCACTTCATGCCGGTTCGTCGGCCGGAGCGGACCTTCTCGACTTCGTGTTCGTGGTGTGAGTGACAGTGCGGACAGTACGTGTTAAATCGACGTGGCATCTGCATAGATATCGACCTTACGGAGAAATTGCGCGTCGGGACTTAAAACCCGTTTGGTTTCCGCTTCGGGAGAGCGAGAACACGGATATATAGTTCTTCCCGTGAGTCAGTTTTATTCTATTGTAGAAATAAAAATTTTGAAGTCGGAAGGTGTTGAAAGAGTGTGTGGACATCGATGACAAACATCAATCGACGACGATTTCTCAAGCAAACAGGCGTAACGGCGACCGGACTCGCGGTGCTCGGAGCGGGGACCGCGAGCGCTGAACGGTACGGCATCCCCATCGTCTCGACGCGGGGTCACTTCGACGACGACGGCAACCTCACCGCGGGCCACACGCAGACGGGGTACGACACGACGGGCGACGTGCCGGGCGTCGATACCGGCTGTGTGGACGAACTGACCGTCTTCATCCACGGCTGGCACAAATCCGGCGATACGCCCGAGCAGAACGCGAAGGACAAGTTCCTCTCGGCGAAGAACAACCTCGAAGCCGCGGGCTACGACGGTACGCTCGTCGGCTATTCGTGGGACAACGACGCGGGCGGCGGTGTCGACTTCGGCTGGGGCGAAGCCCAAACCGTCGCGCAGAAAAACGGCGTCAAACTCGCGCAGTTCGCCGTGGACCTCAAATACTACTGTCCGAACGTGACGCTCCGCTTTTCCAGTCACTCGCTCGGCGCGCAGGTGCTCTTGAGTTCGCTTCGCTCGCTCGACGTGACCTCGTGGTGGACCGACAGGGGTTACGAGGTGGACTCCGTTCACATGCTCGGCGCGGCACAGGACAACGAAGCGCCGACCACGGAGTGGATGGACACCTACAACGCCATCACGAACCAGACGGCGGCGACGTTCAACTACCACAACGAGGCCGACGACGTGCTCCAGTGGGTGTACAACACCATCGAGTTCGACCAAGCGCTCGGCGAAACGGGTTACGAGGACGGCAACACTCCCGCCCCGAACTACGTCGAGTACGACGCGACCTCGCAGGTCGGCGACGACCACTCGAACTATCTCGACACCCTCGGCGATGAGATTGTTTACCACATGAACCACGTCTCGTCCTACGTCTGAGGTGACTCGACATGACGGAATTCACCCGCAGACGATACGTGCAAAGCGCGACGGCGGCGACCGCGGGCCTCGGCGTCCTCGGCGCGGCCGGGGTTGCGTCGGCCAGCGGCTATTCGGTCATCTCGACTCGCGGTCACTACAACGGCGATGGCGACCTCAACTCGGGCTACTCGGTGTTGGACTACGAGACGGACGGAAGCGTTCCCGGTGAGGACACTGGATGCGTGAGCGAACTCACCGTCCACGTCCACGGCTACGACAACGACGAGCAGGCCGCGCTGACCAACTTCCAAGAGGCCTACGACAATCTCACCGGCGCGGGATACGGCGGCGAAATCGCGGGCTTCACGTGGGATTCGAACGCTCCCAACAAGTACGACCCGCTCGACTGGGGCGGCTTCGGCACCGGACAGGAGATCGCCCAACAGAACAGCTACGCACTCGCGCAGTTCGCGCTCAACTACAAGTACTGGTGTCCGAACAGCGACCTCCGACTCACCTGTCACTCCCTCGGTGCACAGGTGGTATTGAACGCGCTCCGAATCCTGAACGTGAACGACGACTGGAACGGTGGGAACTACCGATTCGCCAGCGTTCACATGCTCGGCGCGGCACAGGACAACGAAGCGCCGACCACGGAGTGGATGGACACCTACAACGCCATCAGCGACGAAACCGTCGCCACCTTCGGCTATCACAGCGAGGACGATAGCACGCTCCAGAACCTCTACTGGCCCCGCGAACTCGACCGCGCGCTCGGCGAGACGGGCTACGAGGACGGCAACACGCCCGCTCCGAACTACGTCGAGAACGACGTGACATCGCAGGTCGGGTCGGACCATTCGAGCTACATGGTCAACTGCGCTGACGAAATCGTGTATCACATGGCCAACGACTCCTACTACGGCTAACGGAGCGCGGACGAGGAGGAAACGCGGACGAGGGGGCGACGTGGAAAGGCGGTTGCGAAGCGCTTAATTGACCGCCTTACAAATCGCCACGTATGAAGCGGCTCATCATCCACGGGGACCCCGGTATCCGCAAGAACGCCATCATCGACTACGACGACGAGGAGCAGGTCTGTTTCTCCATCAGCCGTCAGGGCGACTGGCACGGCCCGGACGAACCCCAGTTGTGGTGCGTCATCGGTGCCGAAGAGGAACGCGGCGATTTCGAGCGCCGAAACTACGTCCCCCACTGGCTCGACACCGAATCCATCGACGCCGGTGCCGTCGAAGTCGTCAAACACGCCGACGAACTCGCGGTCGAATAGTTCGACCCGATTTCGGCTTCTCTCTCCTCCCCGCACAGTCACTTCACCCACGGGACCGAACCGCTCGGTTCCCCTCTCTGACTCACGAGCGACTGGCGAGTCTCCCGCTCGGAAGCCGTGCTAACACCGCGAAAAGTGCACGACGGTACCGGTGTGCACGCCGGACGATTCCCGCGACGGTTCACGAACTGTCGATTTCCCGCCGAATCGGTCGGTTTCGAAAATTAATTACGAATTCGCCGGCACCAAACTGCCCATTCGTGCAGAAGTTCGATGGACAACCGGCTGAAATTTCTGCCATTCGCCTGGAAATCGAAAGGAGTGGCTTTCTTAACCGCGCCGCTCGTACGTTCTCCCATGACAGGCGTTCGGATTGCGGGAGTCGGATTGACTCACTTCGGGAAGCATCCCGAGCGGACCGGCAGAGACCTCTTCGCCGAAGCGAGCGACAGCGCGTTCGCCGACGCCGAGGTTTCCCGGGACGACATCGAGGCACTCTACTACGGGAACTTCATGGGCGAACTGGCCGAGCATCAGGGTCACCAAGGGCCGCTGATGGCCGAGGCCGCAGGCGTTCGCGCCCCGGCGACGCGTTACGAGAGCGCGTGTGCGTCGAGCGGCGTCGCCATACGGCAGGCCGTCAAGGACGTTCGGAACGGGGAAGCCGACGCCATCCTCGTCGGCGGTGCGGAGCGGATGAACAACCTCGGAACGGCGAAGACGACGGAAGCCCTCGCCATCGCGGCCGACGACCTCTACGAGGTGCGGGCCGGGATGACGTTCCCCGGCGCGTACGCGCTGATGGCGCGGGCCTACTTCGAGCAGTACGGCGGGTCGCGCGAGGATTTGGCCCACATCGCGGTCAAAAACCACGAGAACGCCGTGCCGAACGAACACGCCCAGTTCCAGCGAGAGATAGAACTCGAAGAGGCGCTCGACGCGCCGATGATCGCCGAACCCCTCGGCCTGTTCGACGCCTGCCCCATCACGGACGGGGCGGCCGCCGTCGTCCTCGTCAGCGACGAGTACGCCGGGGAACACGACCTGTACGCGCCGGTTTCCGTCACCGGAACCGGACAGGGCGGCGACCGGATGGCGCTACAGGGACGCGACCACCTCGCTCGCTCGCCCGCTGCGGAGGAGGCCGCCGAGGAAGCCTACGCGGAGGCGGAAATCGACGGCGGAGACGTGGACGTGGCCGAGGTCCACGACTGTTTCACCATCGCGGAAGTGCTGGCGCTCGAAGCCCTCGACTTCTACGCGCCCGGCGAGGGAATCGGTGCGGCGCGGCGCGGCGAGACGACCCGCGACGGCGACCGACCGGTCAACCTCTCCGGCGGCCTAAAGGCGAAGGGCCACCCGGTCGGCGCGACGGGTGCCAGCCAACTGGTCGAGATGACGCGCATCCTGCGCGGCGACCACCCCAACAGCGACGCCGTACCGGACGCGACGGTCGGCGTCACCCACAACGCGGGTGGCACGGTCGCCAGTGCGACGGTTCACGTTTTGGAGGTCGAACAATGAGCGAGAACGAACACGGAAACAGCGGCTACGACGAGTGGTTGGACGCAATCGACGAGGGCGACGCGTACTACCTCGAATGTCCGAACGGACACGGGTCGCTCCCGCCGCGTCGAATCTGCCCCGAGTGTGGCGAAACGAATCTCGAAGACACGCCGCTCCCCGAAACGGGCGACATCGACACGTACACCGTCATCCACGTTGCAACGCCGTCGTTCGCGGACGACGCGCCGTACACGACGGCCATCGCCGACTTCGGACCGGTCCGCGTCACCGCGATGGCACCCGACGACGTGGAAGTCGGGGAGTCGGTGTCGCTGACGGTCGGCGAATCGAAAACGAACGGCGACCGCCTACTGCAGTTCGAGCGGTTCTAGTTCGTCGAACAGCACGTCCAAGAACGGACCGGGGTGTTCGACGTGCGGAAGCAGTCGCGCCTCGTCAAACACGATGAGGCGCGTATCCCCTTCGTCGGCGAGTTCTTGCCCGTCTTCGAGCGGCGTGACTTTCGCGTCCCGTCCCCAGACGAGCGTCACCGGCACGTCCACCCGCGGGAGTTCGTCGCCGAGGTCGGCGTCAGGGTTGAGATAGCCAGAGACGAACGACGCCGGGGCGAACCGCGCGCCCGGTTGGTGGGCGGTCTGCCACTCGAACTCCACGTCCTTCTCCGTGTACGACACCTCGGTGAAATAGCCGTCACGGTCGTTGAACCGACGAATCGAACGCTTGCTGGCGAGCGCGTTGAACAGCGCGGTCCCGACGAGCGGCGAGCGAACGAGCGTTCGAAGCCATCCGCGACGTGCCCCGACATCGTCGGTCGGACAAATCAGCTCCAGTTGGGAGAACGCACCCGTCTCGACCTGTGCGATCACGGCGTAGGCCCCGGAGAGTGACGACGCGAGACAGATGGCGTCGTCCGTCATGTCGTCCGCAAAGTCCACGACGAACGAGGTGTAGAGCGAGGCGGTGTAGTCCACTGGCGGGCGCGACGACCGGCCGAATCCGGGCAGGTCGGGCGCGATGACGTGATATTTCCGCGCGAGTTGCTTGAATATCTGGTCGAACTCCTTGTTCGACGCGGCGGCGTGGATGCCGTGGAGCAGGAGGACGTCGGGGGCCTCCGGGTCGCCCGCCTCAGTGTAGGCGACGTCGAATCCGCGCCAGCGATAGGTTCCCTGATACCCTTCTAGCGGCGGGTCGAGCGGGTCGGCACGCGCCGCAAGCGTTCGATTGACGAGTGCTGTGAGACCGACGCCACCGGCGGTCGCCGTGGCGAGTCGTCGAAGATTCATACCTAAAAGGGGAACGCGAACGGGTTTATCCGTTATGCCAGCAATCAGTCGTGAAGGCAGTCCTCGATGGGGGAAATTACCTCGGCGGCGACCGAATACGGGTCCGTCTCGCGCTCGAAGACGGCTTCGACCAACTCCTCGATGCCGCCCTGCGATTCGATTTCGGACGCGACGAGTCGGTTCGCGTCCTCGCGGAGGAGCGCCCGTATCTCCTCGGCGTATCTGGTTCGCGCTTTCGCGTCGAGCATCCCCGTGGCTTCGAGCACGTCGTAGTGCTCGTCGAGCACGCCGACGAACTCCGCGACGCCCTCGCCGTCCTTCGCCACCGTCTCGACGATCTCCGGCTCCCAGTCGTACTCCACGTCGTCGCCGAACTCGGGCGTGGGTTGTCCGTCGCGCATGTGGACCATCTCGGTGAGTTCCGTGACCGTCCGGTTCGCACCCGGGAGGTCCGCCTTGTTCACGACGAACACGTCGGCAATTTCGAGGATGCCCGCCTTGAGCATCTGCACGTTATCGCCGCTTTCGGGGGCATCAACACCGCGACCGTATCGGCGGTCTTCACGATGTCTATCTCGTTTTGGCCCGCACCGACCGTCTCGATGATGATTTTGTCCTTGCCGAACGCGTCGAGGGCCTTCACGGCGTCCGACGTGGCGGTCGAAAGGCCGCCGAGACTGCCGCGGGCGCTCATCGACCGGAAGAACACGTCCATGTCGCCGACGTTGCTCGCCATGCGGATGCGGTCGCCGAGAACGGCCCCGCCCGTGAACGGCGAGGAAGGGTCGATTGCGATGACGCCGACCGTCTCGCCGCGCTCGCGGTAGTAGTTCGCCACCTTGTCCACGAGCGTCGATTTGCCCGCGCCGGGACTGCCCGTGATGCCGATGACTTCGGCGTCGCCCGTGTGGGAGTGGAGTTCCGAGACGAGTTCCCGGTATCCGGGTTCGCGGTTCTCGATTTTCGTGATGACACGTGCCAGTGCCCGGTGCTTCCCGTCGAGGAGGTCCGAAAGCAGGTCCGCGTGCGTCGCGCTCATCGTTCGGGCGCGTTTTCGCGGACGAACTGGATAGTCTCTTCCATCGGCGTGCCCGGACCGAACACCTCCGCGACGCCGAGTTCCTTGAGTTCCGCCTTGTCGTCGTCCGGGACGACGCCGCCGACGAGGATGAGGGTGTCCTCGAACGCGTCGTACTCCTTCAGCCCGTCGACGATTTTCGGGACGAGCGTGTCGTGTGCACCCGAAAGGATGGAGATGCCGAGGACGTTCACGTCCTCCTGTACGGCGGCCTGCACGATTTCGTCGGGCGCGTTGTGCAGTCCCGAGTAGATGACTTCGAATCCGGCGTCGCGGAAGGCCCGCGCGATGACGTGTGCGCCGCGGTCGTGCCCGTCGAGTCCGACCTTGGCGACGAGGCAGCGAATCGACTGCTGTTCCTGATCTGCGCTCATACACCACCCTTCCCCGCGTTCGGGTTTCACTTTAACGGAAATACATGTGAAAAACGAATTGCGGAAAAACAAGTCCGGTTGTTGTGCGGCGGTGACCGATTACTCGTCACCTATCGCTCCCGACTCCTCAACTCGGTTTGTGAGGACCGAGACGACCTTCGCTCCCACGGCCAGCGCGACGGGCCAGACGAAATCCAGCGGGTCGGAACGGAGCGCTTCCTCGATGTTCGCTATCGTGTGGAACCCCGAGGCGTCGAGGAACACGACCGTACCGACGGCGATGAGCGCGACGATGAGCACCGACTCCGCGTCCGGGAGCGCCGATTTCGGGTCGTCCCAGAAGTCGGTGTCCGTGTTCGTCGCCTCGGTGGTCGCCGGGGTTTTCGGACGTGCTTCACTCTCGCGCCGCAACGTGGTCGCTCGAATCCCGAGGCCGCTCCCGATGATGGCGACGTTCACGTACAGGTTGGAGAAGACGCCGCCACCGGCGAGTTCGAGGAAGAGGCCGACGACGCAGGACGCGCCGAGCACGATGACCGCGGCGAGTTCCGGGCGCGACTGTGCGTCTCGGGCGACGCTGACCGCGAACAGCACCCCAGCGACCGGGATGAACACGCGGAGGAGTTTCCGGGCCGCGTCGCTATCGGTGAGGCCGACGAACGCCGCGAGGGCGAGCATTCCCATGAACAGTAGCAACAACAGGGCACGCGGGGAGGGAATCCTATCGAGGGAGAAAATTGATATGTACTGATACTATTCGAGATGGCATAGTTCCTTCGGAGCGCTCGAAAATACCAACGCGAGTCCTATCGACCGGGAACGAAGCGAAGCCACCTTACCCCGGCGGTCCCAATCGCCGACCATGGCTACGGCGAGCGCGCGACAACGAGCGCGGGAGAGTCCGGCGAAAGTGACGGCAGTCCTCTCGGTCATCGGGTACGTTCTGGTTCTCGGGACGTTCGCGGGTATCCTGCCGATTTATCCGTCCATCGGACGGGGAACCGTCAACCTGCTCTCGGACGCCATCGCGGTCGTCAACACGGTGGCCACCGTCTCGCTCGCGCTCGGTTGGTACTGGATTCGCAACGGCAAAGTCCAGAAACACCGCGCCGCGATGATAACCTCGTTCGGCCTCATTCTCGTCTTCCTCGCGCTCTACCTCACGAAGGTCGGCGGGAGCGGCGGCGAGAAACACATTCTCGTGGAGGGATTCGTCTACTACGCCTACCTCATCATGCTGGCGATTCACATCATCCTCTCGGTCGTCTCCGTTCCGGTCGTGCTGTACGCTCTCGTGCTCGGACTCACCCACACGCCCGCCGAACTCCGCGAGACGGCGCACGCGAAGGTCGGCAGAATCGCGGCCTCGGCGTGGATTCTCTCGCTCTCGCTCGGCGTCATCACCTACGTCATGCTCAATCACATCTACGGCTGGACGATTCCAGCGTAACCCGCCCTCGCCTCCTTTTCATCAAGTCGAACCGTAGGGAAAACAGTGACATCGCTGACGCCCGTACTCCCGCCCGATGGATGACGACGGCGAACCCGAGGCCGAGGACGCAGCACAGGCGCGGGCTATCCTCGATGCCTTCGACACCGTGGACCGCGAACGAATCGTGGACGAACTCACGGCCGCGATGGTCGAACTCCACGACGTGGAGACGACAACCGAGTCGGACGCGGACGCTACCGCGGAGGACGGGGCAAACGCGACCGAATGACGCGAGACGATAGCGTCCGAACCGACCGCGGGGAACTCGTCGTCCGGGACGGGGAAGTCAGGATACGGACGACTCCGCGCGGCGCGTTCCGGGAGGAGTACCTCGGTAACTGGACGGACAGAGGTCTCCTTCGCCGCGGGTTGTACGTCGTGACGACGCTGTTCACGGTCGGAACCTTCGCCGACATGGTTCGAGACGTGTTCGGGTTCTCCGACCGGTTGCTCTCGGTCGGGACCATCGTCTCGCTCGCCGTCGTTCTCGTCGCCGCTATCGGACTTCGATGGTCGATTTCGCGGCTCCGACGGGATTCGACGATACCGCTCTCCGCGATACGCGAGGTCGAACGGGAGCGGGAAAACGGGAAACGGGACGGCGAGGACTGAACGGAGGTGCCGACACTCAGGCTCATCCACACCCCGGAGAGCGACGACGACGAGACGGAAATCGAATTCCCGAGCGAGGAGGCGGCCGGACGGGCGGCGCAGTTGCTTCGCTACAAGGGAATCCACGTTTTCGACCTCGACGATTGGAGTCGCCGCACCGAAATCGAGGGGAGTCGGGACGGAAATCGGAGAGAAAAGCGGGAGACAGAAACGAGTCGTGTAGAATCTCGATAGTATGCTCAGTCCGTCTCGGGAATCGCGTACGCCCCGGCGAGGAAGAACGCCACCGCGAGCACCGCGAGGACCACCAAGTCGCCGCCGCTCGACCCGCCGGAGTAGGTCAGAATCCGCACGCCGCGTGCGAAGTAGGTGAGCGGCGAGAGGTTCATCACCGGTTGGAACCACGACGGCAGGAGGTCAGGCGTGACGAAGGTGTCCGAGAGGAAGAGGAGCGGGAGGGCGATGGCGTTGCTGGCGGCGATAACGCCGTCCGCCGACCCGGCGAAACTGCCGAGGAGCGCGCCGAGGCCGCAGAACAACCCGACCGCGAGCGCGATGAACACCGCGACGAGGGGCAACGCGCCGAACGAGACGCCCGCGTTCGTCACGAGCGCCATCAGCGCGAGGATGATGATGCCCGCCAATCCGATGATGACGACGTTGACGAGCGTGTGGGCGAGCAACCACTCGGCGCGGGTGAGCGGCGTCGTCGCCAGCTTCTCGAACCGGTTGGACTCGCGGTGACGGGACACCGAACTCCCCACGCGCGAGAGGGGTGTAAATAGCACGACGACGGCGAGATATCCCGGCAGGTAGTACGCCGCCGGTTTCGAGAACAGGCCGCCGGACCCGCCGGACCCGGGGTTCGTCTGCACCAGCACCGCGAAGATGAGGATGAGGATGACCGGGAAGAAGAACGTGAAGAACACCGCGGTACGGCGGCGGAGGAACGACCGCCACGCCGCACCAGCCTCGGACCGAACGCGGCCGACCGACGTCATCGGTCACCTCCGGCGATTGCGGCCTCGCCAGCGCGTCTCGTCGCCTCCGGGCCGAGCGACGCGCCCGTCAGTCGAAGGTACACGTCCTCCAAGTCGGGTTCGGTCCACGTCAGCGACTCGTACTCCACGCCACGCGCGTTCAAATCCGAAACGACCTGGCCGATGTCGGCGGGCGTCACGCCGTCGAAGACCAACCCGGATTCGGTTTCCTCGACCGTATAGCCCATCTCGACGGAGGTGCGCGGTGTCGCCGTCTCCACGACGAGGCGGCTCTCGCCGCCGTGTTCGCCGATGAGCGATTCGGGCGTGCCGACGGCGACGATTTCGCCGTCCGCGAGCAGGCCGACGCGGTCGGCCAGTTGCTCGGCCTCGGCCATGTAGTGGGTCGTCAGGAACACCGTCGTCCCGCCCGCCGCGAGGTCCTCGACGAGCGACCAGAGCGCGCGGCGTCCCGCCGGGTCGATTCCCGTCGTCGGTTCGTCCAGAAACAGGATGTCTGGGTCGTTGACCAGCGTCGCGGCCACGCACACCCGGCGTTGCTGTCCCCCGGAGAGGTTCTCGTACCACGTGTCGCCGGTGTCGGAAAGTCCCACGTCCGCGAGCGCGTCGTCGGGGTCCCGAGCACCGTCGTACAGTCCCGCGTAGTACGCGACGAGCTCCCGCGCCGAGAGGCGAGCCGGCGGGTCGAACGACTGTGGCAACAGGCCGACCCGCGATTTTTCGACGGAACCGGGCGGAACACCGAGGACAGAGACGCTCCCACCGTCGGGAGTCGTCGTCCCGGTCAGTGACCGGATGAGCGTTGTCTTGCCCGCACCGTTCGGCCCGATGAGCGCGAACACCTCGCCCGCGCCGACCGAGAGGGAAACACCGTCCAGTGCGACGGTATCGCCATACTCCTTCCGAACGTTCTCGGCGACGAGTGCGTCGGACATGTCCCAGACTTCTCGCCGTTCCTAGGTAAGGAGTTCGATTCGGCCACCACATGTTTCGTATCACGACTTTCTCAAAAGAAAAGACGACGGCAAGCGAAGACGGCTCCGTCGCCGGACGAACGACACGTACCGAGGGAGAAACGACGCCCGGACGGTGGCCGATGCTCGGAGACGAATGTCGTCACCGAATCGTCGGCCGCCAGTACAGCAACGCAACGGTCACGACGAAAACGACCGTCGAGATGTCGTAGGATCCCGATGAAACCGTGGCGGCGAGTCCCGACCCGGCCCCGGCGACTCCCGTGACGAGCGACGCCACGATGGGCCACGAACAGCTGACACAAGAGAACAGGCCGAGGATGCCCGAAATCGCGGACCCGGCGGCGTCGAGGATGGTCGCGTACACGAGGTACGCGAGCGCCAGGTAGCCGACGAGTTTGAACGGGAGAATCGACACCCGGACGAGACTGTTGTGAAAGAGCAGCGCCGGTCCCCATCCCGGCGGCAGCCACGCGATTCGGAGGCTGCTGTCGGCCATGCCGGGCATCGAGTGGGCGGGACCGAACAGGCCGCCGAAGTAACCGACGAGCAGGAAGTATCCCGCCGCGACGGCGAGTCCGACCAGCTTATCGCGGTCGTTTCCCGCGATGGGGTTCGTCTTCCACACCGCGAGGACGGCGACGTTTATCCAGATGAACGGGTACAGAAGATAGCGGAGTTCGCCGCTCGTGTAGTTCGACGTGGCGAAGTACAACAGCAACGCAAACAGCTCCGCGTTCAGCACCACCGCTCCCCACAGCAACGATTCACCGCTCGGTCGGTAGCGTGCGAATGCAGTACTCATAGTACCAGTGCATCGACGACGATGGCGAGGAGAAGCGCGCCGAGGTAGGCGTTCGACGCGTGGAAGGAGCGGAACGCCGCCGTATCGTCCCGCTTGTGATGGAGTTGGACGACGGTTATGAGGAAAATCGCGCCGAAGACGACCGTCGTGACGGCGTACAGCCAGCCGAGGGTCGTCACCGTGGCGAGGACGCCCGACGCGAGGAGCGTCGCACCCAACCACAGCAGGATGTGTTTTCGGGTTTCGGCCTCCCCGCGGACGACGGGCATCATCGGGAAACCGCCGCGCGCGTAGTCGTCCTTGTACGCCAGTGCGAGGTTGTAGAAGTGGGCGGGGGTCCACAGGAAGATGACCCCGGCCAACACCAGCGCGGGCAAGCCAACGTCGTCCGTGACGGCGGCCCATCCGATGAGCGCCGGAAGCGACCCCGCCAAGCCGCCGATGACGGTGTTCTGTACCGTGTTCGGCTTCAGGATAAGCGTGTAAATCACGCTGTAAAAGACGATGGCGGTCAGGCCGAAGACCGCGACGAGCAGGTTCACCGAGAGGAAGACGGCCAGCGACGCGGCGGCCAACAGCAGACCGAAGGCGATTGCGTTCCGCACCGGAATCTGTGCCGTCGCGGCCGGGCGGTCGGCGGTGCGGTTCATGCGCTGGTCCACGTCGCGTTCGAGGACGTGGTTGAACGTCCCGCTCGCGCCGATGGAGAGGACGCCGCCCGTGAGCGTTGCGACGACGGTTCCGACTTCGAGGTTCGGTCCCGCCGCGAGCGCCATCCCGGCGGAGGCGACGAGACAGAGCAACCACATCAGCCGCGGTTTCATCAGCCGGAAGTAAGCGAAGGCGGTCGCCCGAATACCGGAGAGGTTCCCAGTCGTGCCCGACGCGTCGGCGGGGTCCGGGTCGGCGAAGCTCATGCCGACCGGCCCGCCGGTCTCCTCGGGTTCAAGTGTCCACGCGAGCGCGAGGACGACGCCGACGAAGATAGTCATGCCGACGACGAGGTGGACGGCGGCGAACGAGGTCGTCGTCGCGTTCGTCGCCGCGTACGCGCCCAACACGACCTGCACCGGGTAGAGCACGGCGGCGAACCCGACCGCGGCCGTCACGCGCGGTCGTGTCTCTGCGAGCAACGCCATCGCGGTCGTCGCGAGCAGACACAGGCCGACGACGAGTGCGACGGCGCGGTGCAGCCACGCGATGACGAGCTTGGGGTCGTTGAACGGGATGAACCAATGGCCGTTGCAGGCGGGCCACGTCGCACACGCGGACGCGGCGTTGACGAGCGAAGTCGTCGCACCGACGACGACCAACACGTAGACGCCGACTGCAGTCGCTGTCAGCGCACGTTCGAACCGTCCTGATGAGGAATCCTGCAATGGCACCGTTGTTTGACGATTTGATTCCCCGCGTACTTAGACTATCCGACTTTCGCCCGACGACGAAGACAGCACATATTTATGGGTCACTTCCGAAGCCTTAGACAGTATGGATTCCAAGCGGATAGCGTTCGTCGCGGCGCTCGGCGCGACGCTCCTCGCGGTCGCCGTCGATCCTGTAGCGGCGTACAGTTCGACGACCGAGAGTCTCATTCGGACGCTGAACCAACAGTTGCTGTACGCAGGGATTCCCATCGCGGTACTCGTTGAGGGTATCCTCATCTACACCGTGTGGAAGTTCCGCAACAACGACGAACCCCTCCCCACGAAAGAGAACCGACGCCTCGAAATCACGTGGACGGTCGCCACGGCAATCGTCCTCCTTTTCGTCGGCTACGCTTCCTACGGCGTGATGGCGAACCAGTACATCACGACGACGCCACAGGACACGATGCACAAGGAAGCGAATGCTGTCAACGTGGAAGTCGTCGGGCAGCGCTACGTCTGGACGTACAACTACCCCGGCGAGAACATCAAGGACTCCCCCGAACTCGTCATTCCGAAGGGACGACCGGTGTATTTCAACGTCACTTCGGTAGACTGGATACACTCGTTCCACGTTCCCGAACTCGGGCTGAAACAGGACGCCATCCCGAACCAGCACAACACCATCAAGACGAAGGTAACAGAGAAAGGCACGTATCAGGTCTACTGTGCCGAGTACTGTGGTGTCGGTCACTCCAACATGCTCAGTAAGGTCAAGGTCGTCTCCAACGAGGAGTACGAGCAGTGGCTCAAACAGCAACAGAAGAAGTACCCGGCGGACGGTGGCTCAAACAGCACCGCGGGTAACAGCACGTCTGGCGGCAACAGCACGTCTGGCGGCAACAGCACCTCGGCCTGAAACGGTCTCTTCTTTCATTTCCGCGACGAATCAGGAGTGAAATCTCTCGAACCCCTTTCCGCCGAGCGCCTTTGGGTGCATTTTTAGTAGTCGGGGCGTAACCGTCTCTGTATGACGGTAACGGACGATTCGACAGAGGAGCACGGCCATCACCTCCCGGCCGTCGAAGACTGGCCGAAAGGCTTCGGCGAGGCGTCGTGGTGGCCCTTCATCACCGCGATCGGCGGGGCGGGATTCTACATCGGTGCCGCGTTGTTCATTCTGGGACGCGGTGCAGAGCCGATGGTCGGGCCGACCATCGGTCCCGCTGTGTTCATCGCCAGCGTCTTGGTCTTCCTCACTGGGTTGTACGGCTGGGTGTACCACGCATTCGTCAAACACTTCTGGAGCAGGGATACGCACGAAGCAGGCTCGAACGCGTTACGCTGGGGGATGATCTCGTTCCTCGGGTCCGAAATCGCGACGTTCGGCGCCGGGTTCGTCTACTACTTCTTCATCCGCACGGGGACGTGGCCCCCGACGGGTGCTGAAATACCCGACCTCGTTGGCTCGCTCGTACTGGTCAACACGGCGCTGCTGGTCGCCAGCAGTATCACGCTCCACTGGGCACACATCGAACTGCGGAAGAACAACCGCAGTCGGTTCATCGCCGGTCTCGGCGCGACGCTCCTCCTCGGAGCCGTGTTCATCGGCGGGCAAGTGCTCGAATACTACGAGTTCATCGTCCACGAGAACTTCACGTTCACCGGCGGCGTGTTCAACAGCGCGTTCTTCGGTCTGACGGGACTGCACGGACTGCACGTGACCATGGGTGCGGTGCTCATCGGCATCGTCTTCGTTCGCTCGCTCTACGGACAGTACTCGCCGGAGCGTCACGTCTCCGTGTCGACCGTCTCGATGTACTGGCACTTCGTGGACGCGGTGTGGATCTTCCTCGTCGTCGTGCTGTACGTCGGCGCGGAAATGAAGTTCTAACCGCGAATCCGTTACATTCGTTTTTATTCCATCCCCGAGTTGCGACGCCATCCAACGGGTGACGGTCGCGTTCGAACGGCGGGCGACCCCCTCGAACACGAAAACGCGCGCTTCGCAAGATTGAAACGCGACAATGGAGAATTCGGTGGTATGGAACTGCGGGTTATCGAGAAGAGCGATACGGAACTCCAAATCGAAATCGGGGGCGAAGACCACACGTTCATGAACGTGCTGAAGGGTTCGCTCCTCGAAACCGAGGGCGTCGCCGCGGCGACCTACGACCTGAACCCCGAACAGTCGGGTGGGCAGACGGACCCCATCCTCACGGTCAAGACCGAGGGGAACGTCGACCCGATCGACGCGTTGGAGGCCGGAGCACAGAACGTCAAAGACAAGACGAGCGCCTTCCGCGAAGCGTTCACCAGCGCCTGAATTTTCTCGGTTTCCGTTCTCGTCTCTTTCCGCTTGGGGACGACCCACGGACGATTTTCGCCCCGCTAGCGTCGTGTGCCGCGGGGGTGTCGTCTGGCCACGATTGTCACACAATAGCTAAACGCGCCCATCCATTGACGATAGATAGTGACAGTTGAGGATGGCGAGACAACCAATAGAGTAGTCGAAGTCGAATTTCAGGTCGATGACCCACGATATCCGCTCGTGGCCGTCTCACAACGAACGGGGTGCCGGGCTTCTCTGCAACAGATACTGCCACGGAGCGACGGGACGTACACCGTTTTTTTATCGCGTCTCCGACGTCAACCCGGTTCGCGTTCTCGACGTCGCCAACGAGGACGACCGTCTGGAAGCACGACTGATCGGCGCCAACGAGAAGGAGGGTATCCTCGAAGTGGACGTCAGTAACGTGGAAGAGTTCTTCGTCGTCACGCTGACCGACGCCGGTGCGATTCCCAAACACATGTGGAGCGCGAACGGCGTCGCGCACATCGTGGCCGACATCCCGCCGAACCGCTCCGCGAGCGACGTCATCGACCGGTTCAGTTCGGACCACCCCGCCGTGGAAATCGTCGCCCGGCGACAGAAAGAGTACACCACACCGCTGTTCAGTCACCGCGAATTGCAGATGGCGATGAACAAAACGCTGACGACCCGGCAACACGAGGCGCTGTTGGCGGCGTACGCGGGTGGGTATTTCGACTGGCCGCGAAAGAAATCCGGCGAGGAAGTGGCGGCCGAACTCGGGGTGTCGTCCCCGACGTTCTTTCAGCACCTCCGGCGGGCCGAGCAGAAAGTCCTCTCGCTCCTCTTTACGGAACAGCGAACCGGGGCGAACCGACCCGAAACGAACGAAGACGCGATTAGCGGGTAGGTCGGAGACGACCGGCGCTACAACCGAACCGGAACGTCGCGGTCCGCGAGGTACTCTTTGACCTCCCGAATCGAATACTCGCCGAAGTGGAAGATGGACGCCGCGAGCGCCGCGTCCGCGTTCGCGTCGGCGAACACCTCGTAGGCGTCCTCCGGGCCGCCGCAGCCGGAGGAGGCGATGACGGGCGTCGAAACCGAGTCACAGACCGCCTTCGTCAACGGAATGTCGTAGCCGTCCTTCGTCCCGTCCGCGTCGATGGAGTTGACGAACAGTTCGCCAGCGCCGCGGGATTCGGCTTCGTTCGCCCACTCCACCACGTCGATACCGGTTCCCTCGCGGCCGCCCTTCACGGTACACTCGAACCAGCAGGACTCGCCGTCCACTTCCGCGTAGTGTTCGCCCGCCTCGTCGAAGCGCCGTCGGGCGTCCACGCTGATGACGATACACTGGTTGCCGAACGCCGTTGCACCCTCGGTGATGAGTTCCGGGCGCTCCAGCGCGGCGGTGTTGATGGATACCTTGTCCGCCCCCGCGCGGAGCGTCTCCTTGATGTCCTCGCGCGTTCGAATTCCGCCGCCGACCGTCAGGGGGATGAACACCTCGTCGGCCACCTCCGAGACGACGGATAGCATCGTCTCGCGACCGTCCGCGCTGGCCGTGATATCGAGGAAGACGAACTCGTCCGCGCCCGCTTCGTTGTACTGTCGCGCCATCTCCACCGGGTCGCCGGTGTACTGCAGGTCCTCGAAGTTGACACCGGTGTACACCGCCGGGTTCCCGTCGTCGTCCAAATCCACGTCGATGCACGGGATTATCCGCTTCGTGAGCGTCATTGGGAGTGGGTTGGGAACCGGTCGGCAAAAGGAGTCGGGTTACGGGAAACCGTTGCGAACACATCGTCGCCCGATATCCGACGTTCCACCGTGGCGCGCGCTGGCAGGACGACGCGGCCGAGCGTGGCCGCGTCGTCTCGCTGTAGCGTGCGAGGTCTTCGTGAGTGACAACGGAACGAGCGAATGGCTCGTCAGAGCGTTGCTCTGACGGTGGATGAGCACTGGAGCGGAGTTCTCGTGAACGAAGTGAACGAGAGCACGGAAGAGCGTCGCTCTTCCGGAGCGAAGCGCGCAATCGGTTGGGGAGGGAGTGGCATGCGAGTAGCGCGGAACGACGTTCCGCGAACAGTCGAGCGGGCACGGCCCGCGAGACGACGGCAACGCCGCGAGCACGCGGTGCGGTTGCGGTTTCAGTGACGTCTGTCGTCGCAGTCACAGACAAACCAACACCACCTCGTCACCAGCGTGGCGGGGGCTTTCGGGGGCAACCTCGTAGCGATGGCAATCACAGCAAAGTCGTCGTTTTCTCGTGGCGAGCGGTTGCCGACGATGGGACACGTCGAGAAAGAACGAAGATGAGAATACTGAATCCCATCGAATTTTCACTATTCTATCACGTAGAGCACTAAAATCTACTGAATAGCACTAAATGGCACTGAATAATACTACGTCCTCCCGCGCCTCGAACACCGATACATCGAAGTACCGGGCACGCAGAACTGCAACCATGCAAGAAGACACCGACCCGGTACAGCACGCCGACGGACTGACGCGATTGACGTCCCCGATGCAGGAGTTCACGATGAGTCAGGTGACGACCGGCCTCGTCGTCTTCGTCATCGGCGTCGCCGTCGTGTTCGGCGTTCCGCTCCTGCTCTGAGCGACGAACTTCTTCTCTCGACGGTATCGAACACCGCTCCGACGTTTCTCCTCGACCAGCGCCTCGCTTCGAGTCGAAAAGCCGAGACGGTCGTCCGCTCCGTTCTCCTCGGACGTCCCTTACTCCAGTTCCCGGACGAGAACGTCGCGGAGCGCCGCGATTTCGCTCGCCGCGTAGCGGAGTCCCTCGCCATCGACTTCGAGTTGGAGGGTTCCCGAGTCGTTCGCCTCGCCGAGTTCGGTGACGGGGGCGACGCCATCGAACGCGTCGAAAACGGCGTCCGGGTCGGTCGTCTCGACCACCGCGCGGCCGGGGAGTTCGCTGAACAGCGTCTCCGCGGCGTCGGCGTCGCCAAGCGACACCGATGCACCCGCGTCGTCCGACACCATCTCGGCGAGCGTCACCGCGAGGCCGCCGTCGCTCACGTCGTGGACCGCGAGCGTGCCGTCCGCCGTGGCGACCTCACGAAGTCGGGAAAGGAGTTCGGGCGCGTTCCCCGGAAGTTCCGGGAAGCGGTCGCTGCCGCCCATCTGTGCGAGGTACTCCGACCCGCCGAGGTCGGCGGTGGGTTCGCCGACGAATAAGAGAGTTCCCTCGCCGGAGAGTTCCGCGGGTGGTGCGTCGTACTCCGCCGTGGTGCCGGTCATCGCCAGCGTCGGCGTCGGCGGAATCGGGCCGCTCGGCGAGTCGTTGTACAGCGAGACGTTCCCGCCGACGACGGGCACGTCGAGGGCCGAACACATGTCGGCGAGGCCGTCCACGATGCCTTTGAAGCCGCCGTACACGTCCGGTTTCTCGGGGTTGCCGCCGTTCAGGCAATCAACCGCGGCGAGCGGCGTCGCGCCCTTGGCGGCGAGGTTCGTCGCGTTTTCGAGGGCGACCGCGCGGGCACCGTCGTAGGGTGCCGTCGTCGTCCAGTGGGGGTTCGCACCGGACGAGAAGGCGAGGCCGAGTTCCGCTCGCCGAACCGCGAGGACGGCAGAGTCGTCGCCGGGGAGCACCGACGTTCGCGTCTGGACTTCGTGGTCGTACTGGCGGTACACCCACGACTTGCTCGCGCAGTTGGGCGACCCGACGACCGCCTCGAACGCTTCGCGCACGTCCCCATCCGGCAGGTCGCGGTCGGGTTGGGTCGGCTCCTCCGACGGGAGGTCGTTCATCGGCGCGCCATCGCCGATGAACTCGGCGGGCACGTCCACGACCGTCTCGCCCTCGAACTCACAGACGTAGTTGCCGTCGGTCACGTCGCCGATGACCGAACAGCCGAGGTCGTACTTCTCGGCGACGTCGGCCACCGCATCGACGTTCTCGGGGCGGACTTCGTACACCATCCGCTCTTGCGATTCGGCGAGCAGGATTTCGAGCGCATTCATGTTCGGTTCGCGCTGGTGGACGCGTTCGAGGTCGATGTCGGCCCCGAGACCGCCCTTGGCGACCAGTTCGCTGGACGCGCCGCCGAGTCCCGCCGCGCCGAGGTCGCGTGCGGACTCGACGAGGCCGCCGTCCACGAGTTCCTCGTTCGCCTCGATGAGGATCTTCTCGGTGTACGGGTCGCCGACCTGCACCGCCGGGCGGTCCTCCGTTTCCGCGTCCTCCGCGAGGTCCTCGCTGGCGAAGCTCGCGCCGCCGAGTCCGTCCCGCCCCGTCGAGTTGCCGACGAGGAGCAGTTTGTTGCCCGGCGTCTGCGCTTCGGCCGTTATGAGGCGCTCGGCGGGAAGCAGTCCGACGCAGGCCACGTTGACGAGCGGGTTGCCCTCGTAGTCGGGGTGGAACTGCGTGCTCCCGGTCACGGTCGGCACGCCGATGGAGTTACCGTAGTCGGCGATGCCCTCCACGACGCCCTCCAGCAGGTAGCGCGAGTGTTCGCGGTCGAAGCCCCCGAAGTAGAGGCTGTCGGCGAGCGCGATTGGGTACGCGCCCATCGACAGCGTGTCGCGGACGATGCCGCGACGCCCGTCGCCGCGCGGCGACTTGTTCCTTCATCTCGACGACGCGAAGGTCGCGGTCCATCAGGTCGGCCGCGGTTCGCGCGGCCGCTACGTCGTGACTGCCGGAGTACCCGGCGACGTACAGCGGGCAGTCGAAGGCGCTCCCGACGACGGCGGAATCGACACCGCCCGAAAACGCGACCGCGAGGCCGTCCGTCGAAACCGCATCGAGACTGGCCTCGATGGCCGTTCGAACCGCCGAAACCGCGCTTTCTTCGTCCTCGAACGGCGACGGGTCGGGGAGGTCCCACAGTCGTTCGTCGCCCTCCCCGGTTCGCGCGTGGCCCGCCGGAACCGGGTCGGAACGTCGAGGTCGGTGGGGTCGTGACTCCACGTCGTCGCGTCGTCTTCCTCCGAGAACAGCGGATAGCGTCCGAGTACGTCGCGGACGAGGGACCCGTCTACTTCGCCCGCGAATCCGCCGCTGCCCGGCAGCGGGTCGCCCGTTTCGATGGCGCGTCGAACGGCGTCCGGTGATCGCCCCCGCATCAGCCGAAGTACTGTCCGACGCGACTGATGACGCGGCGCTTCGCGCCGCCCGCGGCCTGTCGGAAACTGATGTGCCACGGCGTTCGTTTCCCGTCAACTTCGGTTCGGCCGTCGACGATAGCGCCGAGGATGGCCCGCTTGTCGGGGGTGTTCACGTCGATTTTCGTTACAGCCTGCCCGACCATCTCGCTGATGTGGGCGTCGCTTCCGGCCGTCATCGGCACATCCTGGTCGTTGGCGAACGACCGCGCTTTCCGGTTGCCACGCCCCGTCAGCAGGCGAGAGTTGTACACCTCGATAGCGTCCGCTTCCGCGAGCTTCTTTCCGGTGATGTTCGCGGCGACGCCGCTCCGTGATTTCTGAAACGGATGGGGACGACGGCGACGCCGCCCTGCTCCCGGATTCTGTCGAGCGTCTCGCCGAACGAGAGTCCCGGCGAGATGCGCTCTTCGATACCTAACCCGAGGACGTGCCCCGCGCGGGACGTGATTTCCATGCCGGGGATGCCGACCAATCCGTATTCGGGGGCGAGTTCCGCGGCCTTGAGGCTCGCGTCGATCTCGTCGTGGTCGGTAACGGCGATGGCGTCCAAGTCGACCGCCTTGGCTTGCTCCAAGAGCAGTTCGACGGGGTCACGGCCATCGTGGGAAAGTGCGGAATGACAATGCAACTCGACCGATAGCACGGGAGAACGTTGGCAGTACGCCGGGAAAAGCACCTCGGTCCGTGGTCTCCGATTTATTCGAGAGTATCATCGGCGAACACTTTCCAGCGAAAGCGCCGCCTCGCGGCGACTTCCGACCGCCGACCACGGACCGAGGTGCTTTTCCCGGCGTACTGCCAACGTTCTCCCGTGCTATCGGTCGAGTTGCATTGTCATTCCGCACTTTCCCACGATGGCCGTGACCCCGTCGAACTGCTCTTGGAGCAAGCCAAGGCGGTCGACTTGGACGCCATCGCCGTTACCGACCACGACGAGATCGACGCGAGCCTCAAGGCCGCGGAACTCGCCCCCGAATACGGATTGGTCGGCATCCCCGGCATGGAAATCACGTCCCGCGCGGGGCACGTCCTCGGGTTAGGTATCGAAGAGCGCATCTCGCCGGGACTCTCGTTCGGCGAGACGCTCGACAGAATCCGGGAGCAGGGCGGCGTCGCCGTCGTCCCCCATCCGTTTCAGAAATCACGGAGCGGCGTCGCCGCGAACATCACCGGAAAGAAGCTCGCGGAAGCGGACGCTATCGAGGTGTACAACTCTCGCCTGCTGACGGGGCGTGGCAACCGGAAAGCGCGGTCGTTCGCCAACGACCAGGATGTGCCGATGACGGCCGGAAGCGACGCCCACATCAGCGAGATGGTCGGGCAGGCTGTAACGAAAATCGACGTGAACACCCCCGACAAGCGGGCCATCCTCGGCGCTATCGTCGACGGCCGAACCGAAGTTGACGGGAAACGAACGCCGTGGCACATCAGTTTCCGACAGGCCGCGGGCGGCGCGAAGCGCCGCGTCATCAGTCGCGTCGGACAGTACTTCGGCTGATGCGGGGGCGATCACCGGACGCCGTTCGACGCGCCATCGAAACGGGCGACCCGCTGCCGGGCAGCGGCGGATTCGCGGGCGAAGTAGACGGGTCCCTCGTCCGCGACGTACTCGGACGCTATCCGCTGTTCTCGGAGGAAGACGACGCGACGACGTGGAGTCACGACCCCACCGACCTCGACGTTCCCGACCCGGTTCCGGCGGGCCACGCGCGAACCGGGGAGGGCGACGAACGACTGTGGGACCTCCCCGACCCGTCGCCGTTCGAGGACGAAGAAAGCGCGGTTTCGGCGGTTCGAACGGCCATCGAGGCCAGTCTCGATGCGGTTTCGACGGACGGCCTCGCGGTCGCGTTTTCGGGCGGTGTCGATTCCGCCGTCGTCGGGAGCGCCTTCGACTGCCCGCTGTACGTCGCCGGGTACTCCGGCAGTCACGACGTAGCGGCCGCGCGAACCGCGGCCGACCTGATGGACCGCGACCTTCGCGTCGTCGAGATAACCCACGAAGACATCGAACGCGCCGTTCCCGAAGTCGCCCGCGCCATCGGTCGAACCAACGCGATGGACGTGCAAATCGCGCTCCCGCTCTACCTGACCGCCGAGCGGGCGCGGGCCGACGGCTACGAGCGACTCGCGGTGGGACAAGGCGTGGACGAGTTGTTCGGCGGGTACGAGAAGGTCGCGCGCGCGGACCACCGCGTCGAGGCGGAAACGGTGCGCGGTGCGGCCCGCGAGACGATTCGAACGCTCTCCGAGCAGTTGCCGCGGGACGCGCTGACGCTTCGCGCCGCGGGCGTCGAACCGGTCGCCCCCCTCCTCGACGACCGAATCGTTCGGGAAGCGCTCCGCCTTCCGGGGTCGATGCTCGTCTCGGACGGCGTTCGAAAGTGGACGTTCAGGCGAGCCGCTCGGGAGTTCGTCCCCGACGAGATTGCGACGCGGGACAAGAAGGCGGTGCAATACGGCAGTCTCGTCGCGCGTGAACTCGACCGACTCGCGCGACAAGCCGGGTACAAACGGCGGATGGACGACCACGTGACGAAGTACGTCCGCTCGCGACTGGAATGACGGCGGTTCGCTTCTGCGGGTGCTTACGGTTGCCTTCTCCGTACGGTCGCCGTCTCAGTCGAACCGATTGCTCGATGTCCGCGAGCGAAGTTCTTCCTGAAGCCAGGACTCGCAATACCCGATGCAATGCCCACCACATTCGGTGCACATCTGCCGGTCGAGTTCGTACGACGCACCGCACGATTTACACTCGAACCGCGTCGAGTCCGCGTGCCCCAGCCCCAGACCAACCCGGCTGACAAATCTCATTCTCGATTTGTTCGAGTGTGGGCAGTGCCATTATTATACGCCTGCTAAGCCTCTCTAAACACCTGTTCACGGATGTTTGGTTTCTTACATGTGTTGGTTATTCGAAAACGGCGACACTGGAAGATAACTGACTAGTCGTCAGTGACGTGGAGAGACGACCTGCTCGCTGCCACAATCCGGACAGCGTTCCCGCTCGTCGTCGAATGCCTTTCCACACCCGGTGCAGACGTAGGTCGGTCGGGGGTCTTCGTCGTCGTCGTCGGTTCCGAGCAGGCGGTCGATGATACTCATAAACGCCAGCAATCACCGAACGGACCTTATTATACACCACCTAATCCCGGTTACGCGATCGAGATTCGACGCGTTCGATGGCCTCGATGCCGAGCGTCACGACCTCCTCGGTCACGCCGTCGTGCGTTCTGAGTTCGTCCGGCGAGAACCACCGCCAGCAATCGGTCGCGCGTTCGCCGTCGTCCGGCGTAAGGTCTCGATTGGACGCCTCGCCGTAGTAGACGAAATCGATGTGCTGGTGTGCGACCTCGCCGTCGAACGCGTCGATGTCGTAGAGCATAGTGTGTTCCGCGGGCGCGAGTTCCCGACCGAAGTCGGCATCGGTGCTCGTCTCCGATTCGAGGAGCGTCACGTCCAACCCCGTCTCCTCACGTATTTCGCGCATCGCGGCCTCTCGGGGGAGTTCGTCCCGGTCGAGATGGCCGCCCGGGGGGAGGAGCATACCGAGTCGGTCGTGGTCGTGGAGCAAACACTCGCCGTCGTGGACGACGTACGTCGTGGCCGTGAAATGTCGCGTCGTCTCCATGCGAAAAGGGACGACCGAATCGGGTTCACCGTTTCGGTCGGGTATCGAGGCGAATCTCGTCGCCGACCTCGATGCCAGTGGACTCGTCCGACGAGCCGCCGCTCGCTTCGCTCACGGAGACACTGAACGCCTCGTCGCCGCGGCCTCGATTGACCGCGAGCTCGACGTTGCCGTGACTGCCGACCGTCACGAGGCGTTGACCGGGGGCGACGTGGGCGTAGGAGGGTTCGACGGGCGCGGGGAGGCCGTTCACGTCGATTTCGTCTACGCCGTCCAGGAACTCGCCCGGAACGTTGGTGATGGCGTTGCCGAAGTCGTCCACGACGAGCAGTTCGCCGGTCGCGGAGCGGTCGCGGACGGTCGGGTCGGGAAACCGGAGGTCTTCGAACTCCTCGGTCGGTACGACGCCTTCGAGTTCGCTGAGCGCGTCCGCGCCCGCTTCGTGGACCCGAGCGGCGGCGGGCGCGAACACGTCCCGCCCGTGGAACGTCGCGCTGTCCGCGTTTTCGTAGTTGACGCGGAAGACGTCGAATCGGTCGGCGTCGGCCAGTTCGCGGGCGACAGGGAGCAGGACGCCGTTGTCCGGTCCGACGAGGGCGTGCTCGCCCGCCCGAATCGCCAGCGCCGCCCGGTCGGTGCCGACGCCGGGGTCCACCACGACGAGGTGGACGGCGGACGGGAAGTACGGCAACACCTCGCGGAGCCAAAAGGCGGTTGCCCGAACGTCCTGTCGTGGGAAGTCGTGGGCGACGTCCACGAGACGGGCGTCGCTGTGCTGAAGCATGACGCCCTTCATCGCTGCCGGATAGGGGCTTCCGAAATCGGAGGAGAGCGTAATCATGTCGGTCCGTTCGAGTCCGAGTCGCTGACCTGTTGGATGCGGTCGATGCCGTCGATTTCTTCGATGACTTCCACCACCGGGTCGGGAACCAACCGCTGCCAGTCGCCGCCCTCGACCATCCGGTCGCGGACTTCGGTTCCCTCCAGCACGTCGCGGTTGAACATCGGGGATTGGCGAACCTCGACGCCCGCCTCCTCGAACAGTCGGATGACGAGTGGGTTGTTCGAGTAGGCCACGTCGAAGTCCGGGCTCATGCTCTGGACGTGACTCACCCACACGGAGTTCCGGTCCAGGTCCTCGATGGGGACGGCGTACGTCACGAGGTCGTAATCCACGAGGGATTTGGTTATCATCATGATTCGTTCGCCGGCCGTGAATGGGTCGTGACGGCTGTGTGAGTCGCCCGCGCTTCCGATGCCGAGGACGAGTTCGTCGACCTCCTCGGCGATAGTGTCGACCACGTTGTGGTGGCCGTTGTGATAAGGTTGGAAGCGACCGATGTAGAACCCGCGGGTCATGGTGAACCCGTCGGGTAGGATTTTTATAAGGGTGACGAGTCGTTCGTCCGAGCGAGCATCCCCGGCGAAAGTGGGGTTACTGTTTCGAACCCGGTGCTCGACGCCGAGAGCGGTACGGCTATATCCGTTCAATTCCATAGCCTCACGGCCTGAAATGGAGTCCAAGGGGTTGAGAAGAGGGAGAAAGTATATCAGTTCGCCAGCCATGTTTTCAACTACACAGAACGAATTCTATGAGTAACGACACCGAAGCTTCACCACCGGAGCAGGAAGCCGAGCAAGACATCGACGTCGATAGCCTTGGGAGCGAGGTGGACGCCAAGGTCGCCGATGACATTGCAGAGGACGACCTGCTGGGTGGGTTGGAGATAGAAAGTACGGACGAAGTCGAAATCCCCGACCGACTGGTCGATCAGGTCATCGGGCAGGACCACGCACGCGACATCATCCTGAAGGCGGCAAAGCAACGCCGTCACGTGATGATGATAGGGTCGCCCGGGACCGGGAAATCGATGCTGGCGAAGGCGATGAGCCAACTCCTCCCGAAGGAGGACTTGCAAGACGTCCTCGTCTATCACAACCCCGACGACGGGAACGAGCCGAAGGTCCGAACCGTTCCCGCCGGAAAGGGCGAACAGATCATCGAGGCGCACAAGGAGGAGGCCCGGAAGCGCAACCAGATGCGCTCCTTCTTGATGTGGGTCATCATCGCCATCGTGGTGGGGTACGCGCTCCTCCTCGCCGGACGGCCGCTCCTCGGAATCCTCGCGGCCGGTGTCATCTACCTCGCGTTCCGCTACGGCTCGCGTGGCACCGACGCCATGATTCCGAACCTGCTGGTCAACAACAGCGACGTCACCAGCGCTCCCTTCGAGGACGCGACGGGCGCCCACGCTGGTGCGCTGCTGGGCGACGTGCGCCACGACCCGTTCCAGTCCGGCGGCATGGAGACGCCGAGCCACGACCGCGTGGAACCCGGTGCCATCCACAAGGCGAACAAGGGCGTGCTGTTCGTGGACGAAATCAACACCCTCGACATTCGGAGCCAACAGAAGCTGATGACGGCGATTCAGGAGGGCGAGTTCTCCATCACCGGTCAGTCCGAGCGCTCCTCGGGTGCGATGGTGCACACGGAACCCGTTCCGACCGACTTCGTCATGGTCGCCGCCGGGAACCTCGACGCCATGGAGAACATGCACCCG
>NZ_MEIH01000329.1:0-18482 GCF_001723155.1 Haladaptatus sp. W1 | reverse complement strand
CCGGTCCCGATTTCAGAGCCGATCCCATGTCAACGTATGTCATTCTCCTTGCCATACGTTTTTGCTCGTCTCATCCGTGTATCACATCAGATGACCACAGCGGAGCACGCCGGACTTCGGGTGACCCTCGACATCTGGCATCCCGACTGCTGGACGCTCGAAGTCACCGAGGGCCGGGCGGCGGGACTCCTCGGCCACGGCGTCCACACCATCGACGGACTGGCGACCGGGCGGTTCACCGTCTACGGCAACACGCGCGAGGAGGTGGATAAACTCGTGGCGGCGATTCGGGATTCCGACCTGACCGATTCCGTGTGGGAAACCGACCATCCGCACGCCACCGAGGACTCCATCGCGTTCGGCAGCGCGAGCAGGGGTATCGTCGTCCACTACGACCTGGGCAACAGCATCAACGACGCGCTGGTCTCGCGCGGATTTATCCCCGACGAACCGGTGCGGATGTACGGCGGGCGCGAGTACTGGACCGTCATCGTCGAGGTCGAGAAGGACGAACTGCACGACCGAATCGAGGCGGTCTGCGAGGAGATGGACGCCGAAATTCGCGTCCGTCACGTCGCAACCGCCGAAGCCGGCGCTGGCGTCCTCCGCACCGACGACCTCTCGGAGCGCCAGCGCGAGGTGTTCGAACTCGCCCGTCAGCGCGGCTACTACGACTGGCCGCGGCACGTGACGGCATCCGAACTGGCCGAGGAGATGGACGTGTCCAAAACCACGCTCCTCGAACACCTCCGGAAGGCCGAGGCGAAACTGCTCGGGTGAGATGTAGTATTATTCAGTATGTTTCAGTACTCTTTAGTATTTTTCAGGCTTTTGAATCCGGCAATCAGTACTATCTAATCCTTTTTAGTATCTCTACCCCGTTGGCGAATAGACACGCGAAAATGCGAACGTGAAACGGGGAATCCGCATAAAATACCTCGGCGCGTGCGCCAGCAGGCCCTCGGCGCTAATGGCCGAGGGCCTGCTTGGTTATCACGCGAGGGATGACTGAGCGAATGCGAAGGAATCGGTTGGGGAGGGTGTGGCCGTCGCGGTGCGGTTGCGGGCGGGGGCTTTCAGGATCGTCTCCGTAGCTGAAATCGCACAAGAACCAAAATCAGAATCCACTCGTAGCGAGCGTGACAGCGTTTTTCGAGAACGTCCCCCGTCAACGCAACCCCGATTCTCCTCCAAATCCTTATATACAATACCGGGACCAAACTGGTCAGTGTCCGATGAATCGCTACGCAACCGGTCGCCGAAAACCCGCCTAGGAGAAGAACTTGAACAGGTCGTCGCGCTTCTGTTCGTGCAGGTGGGTCTTCACGGCCTCGTTCAGCGTGTCGATGTTTCCGCGCTTGGCGCTGATGGGTGCGATGGTGTCCTGCCACTGCTTCCACGGCGGGTGAAGGCCGAGGCGGTCACAGAGGTCGTTCAGTCGCTCGTCCTCGTCGTCCACCTTGTCCATCTTGTTCACGGCGACGACGACAGGGATTCCAACCTCGCGGAGGAAGTAGAACATCTCCACGTCGTGCGGGATTTCGTCCTCTCCGGAGTGGCGGTCGATGATGTCGATGACGCTCTTGCCGTCCACGACGAGGACGCCGACCAACACCTTCTCGGCGTTCTCCTCGATGTACTCCACGATGTCGGTCTTTATCCTCTCCCGTCGGTCCTCCTCGACGCCGGACATGAACCCGAATCCGGGAAGGTCGGTGAGCATGAAATCCTCGCTGGCCCAGTCGAAGTGATTGGGTTGGCGCGTGACGCCGGGCTTGCCGCCAGTCTCGAAACTGTGGCCCGTCAACTCGCGCATCAGCGTGGACTTGCCGACGTTCGAGCGCCCGACGAACACGACTTCGGCGTCCCTGCCGGGTCGATTTTCGAACATAGTCGTCCGTTCGCCTCTCGACGCTTAACGGCCGTGGTTTCCCGCGGCGAGACTCCGCTGTTTCCCGCGGCGGAATTCCGCCGTCTCACGCGGCGGGACTTATTGTTCCGTGTGTCGTGTTCGGGATGTGCGTCTCGTGGAAATCGCCATCCCGCTGGGGGAACGGGAACTGGTCATCGAAACGCTGGAAGCGAGGGATATCGACTACTACATCACCGAGGAGACGAGCGGACGTGGGGGAAGAGAGGACTACGCCGCGATTATCACGTTTCCGCTGCCGCAAAACGCGGTGCAACCCGTCATCGACGAACTCCGCGATGTCGGACTCAGCGAGGAAGCCCACGTCATCATCATCGACGCCGAGGTGGACGTCTCGACGCGTTTCGAGCGACTCGTCGAGCGCTACACCGCGAAACGCGGTCGTCGGATTCGCATCGCCCGCGAGGAGATTCGCATCCACGCCCGCGAACTCTCGCCGAGCCTCCGAACGTTCGTCACGATGACGATCGTGAGCGCGGTCGTCGCCACGGCGGGGTTGTTGCTCGACTCCCCGGCGGTCGTCGTGGGGTCGATGGTCATCGCGCCGCTGGTCGGCCCGGCGCTGTCCGCCAGTATCGGAACGGTCCTCGACGACCGAGACTTGTTTCGACGCGGCGTGCGGTTACAGGTCCTCGGCGTCGTTCTCGCGGTAGCGAGCGCCGCCGCATTCGCCACGCTCGTTCGGTTTATCCCGCTGTTTCCGCCTGGGACGGACGTGACGCGAATTCCGGAGGTCGCCATTCGAATCTCCCCCGATTTCCTGTCGCTCATCATCGCGCTCGGCGCGGGAATCGCCGGTATCGTGAGTCTGTCGGCCGGTGCTTCGACCGCTCTCGTCGGCGTCATGATCGCCGTGGCGCTCATCCCGCCCGCCGCCACGGTCGGCATCGGCATCGCGTGGGGCGAACCGGTCGTGACCGTCAGCGCGGGCATCCTCGTGTTGGTCAACCTGTTGGCTATCAACCTCTCCGCCCTCCTCACGCTCCGTTACATGGGCTATCGGCCGAAAGAGTGGCTGAAACTCCAACGTTCCAACTGGGAGACAGCCAAACGGGTATCTCTCCTCATCCTCGTTATCGTCCTCCTGTCGGCCTTTCTCGGCGGGGTGACGTACTCGTCGATTCAGGACGCGCAGTTCGAACGGAGCGTTCGGACGACGACCGACGCCTTGCTCGAACTGCCGCAATACTCCGGGGGAGAACGGCTCGAAGTCGATGTCCGGTACGGGCCGTCCGTTCCGCTCCCTCGGAAGTACCGCGACCCCGCCGTCCCGTTTCATCGGCCACGGGAGGTCATCGTTACCGTCGGCAAACCGACGAACGAACGCTATCCCGGACTGGCGGAACGGCTTCGCGCCCGTCTCTATCGACGGACGGGCCGGGACGTTTCTGTTCAAATCCGTTACGTCAGCATAGACGAAGCGCCTCGCCGCGGTATCGAGAGAAATTGGCTGACATGTTGACATGAACTAACCGACTATCGGCCCGCGATTATATCAATCTGCAAACCCCATCGGTGACTGTGCGACTCGTACAGGTATCCATCCCGACGGGCGAGCGAGAAACGGTCGTCGAGACGCTCGACTCCGAGGGAATTGATTTCTTTCTGACCGACGAAACGGGTGGTCGCCGTTATACCGCGATTGCGACGTTTCCGCTCCCACAGAACGCCGTGCAGCCGGTTATCGACAAGCTTCACGATGCGGGACTGAGCGACGAGGCTCACACGGTCATCATCGATGCCGAGACGGATACGTCCCGACAGTTCGAGCAACTGGTGAAACGCTACGAGGCGGAAAACGGCGCGGACCGCATCGCGCGCGACGAAATCCTAACCGCGGCGCGGGAACTGTCGCCCCGGTTGCGGACGTTCGTCTTCATGACCGTCGTGAGTGCGGTCGTCGCCACGGCGGGGTTGTTGCTCGACTCCCCGGCGGTCGTCGTGGGGTCGATGGTCATCGCGCCGCTGGTCGGCCCGGCGCTATCGACGGGAGTGGGCACCGTTTTGGACAAAAGCGACCTGTTCACTCGCGGCGTCAAACTGCAACTGCTCGGCGTTACCGTGTCTATCGCCAGCGCGACGCTGTTCGCGCTCTTCGTGAGATATCTGTATCTCTTCCCGCCGAACACGGATATTACGACGATACCACAGATAAGCGGGCGACTGACGCCGGATTTCCTGTCGCTCATCGTCGCGCTCGGCGCGGGTGCGGCGGGCGTCGTCAGTCTCGCGGCGGGGGTGTCGGTCGCCCTCGTCGGGGTTATGATCGCCGCGGCGCTCATCCCGCCCGCCGCCGCCGTCGGTATCGGCATCGCGTGGGGGAGTCCGGTGGTCGCGCTCGGGGCGGGCGTTCTCGTCCTCGTCAACGTCCTCTCTATCAACCTCTCGGCCATCGTGACGCTCCAGTACATGGGCTACCGTCCGAAAAGCTGGTTCAAACTGGAGCGCTCCCGCGAGGAGACGGTCAAACGAATCGGTATCCTCGTTCTCGGTATCGCGGTTCTTTCTGTCTTCCTCGGCGGCGTCACCTATTTTTCCTATCATGGTGCGCAGTTCGAACAGGGGGCGGACCGGGCGGTGACGAACATCTTCGAGCAGCCACAGTATCAGCAGGCGGAACGGCTCCAGATGCAGGTACAGTACCGTCAGACGTTCCCGCTCGGCAAGACTACCTACACGCGAAACCTCCCGTTCCGCGAACCACATCGCGTCGTGGTCATCGTCGGTCGTCCGCGGGGCGAGCAGTACCCGGACCTCGCCGACCGAATCCACGACCGAATCGCCACTCGGACGGGTCGCACGGTCGGGGTTCAGATTCGGTACGTCGAAACGGACGACGTGTCGGCCTGAACGTCCGAACTCGCCGACCGGTCTTATCCGTCGAACGGAAGTTCGGGTTCGTAGCCGATGGCTTCGACGGCCGCATCGAGCGTTCCCGTGACGTTCTCGTCCTCTTCGATACTCATGTACAGGTCGGCCTCCACGTCGGTCGAGAGGTCGGACTTGTTGCAGACGGTGAGGACGGGCACGTCGCCGAACTGCTCTTCGACCGAATCGCGGAGTTCGAGTTGGGCGTCGAGCGGGTAGCCACAGTAGGCGCTCGGGTCCACGAAGAACAGGATGCAGTCGGCGAGGTGCGTGAGCGCCGACACAGCCTGCGATTCGATGGCGTTTCGCTCGTCCGCGGGTCGGTCGAGCAGTCCCGGCGTGTCTACGATTTGGTAGCGAATGTGGTCGCGCTCGAAGTGACCGACGTGAATCCCCTTCGTCGTGAACGGGTACTCCGCGATTTCGTTGCGCGCGTTGGTTATCGTGTTGACGAACGACGACTTTCCGACGTTGGGATAACCGGCGACGACCACGGTCGGGTCGGCTGGGTCGATGTCCGGGAGGTCACGGAGGTCGTTTCGCGCCGCGTTGATTCGGTCGAGGTCGTCCTCGACTTCCTCCACGATGGACGCGAGGCGAGCGAACCCCTGCTTTCGCACCTTGCGGGCGTAGTTGATGTCGCCGCGGAGTTTCCCTTGGTACTCGCGGCCGATGTCCTTCGTCTTGCGGGAGGCCCATTGGATTTCCGACAGACTCTTTCGAATCTCGTCAACGTTCACGACGGCGTCGGCCAGTTCGTAGTAGAACGGGTCCACTTCCTCGAAGTCCGGCCACGCGGTGACGATATTCTGCAGATTGTCCGATAGGATGTTCGAGGCGGTTTGGAGCATGGACTGTTGGGCCTGAATGCCGCTCTTGGCCCGGCCTGCTCGTGTCGCCCGCGAGAACGCCTTGTCGATGAGTTCCTCCGACGTGGGCGTCGTCGGTAGGGTCTCGAAAATCATGGGCATTCGTATGCTCCCGCCCCTTAAAAGGGCGTTCATACCGTCGTGCGAGCCGATTTTGGCGAGAGACTTTTGTTTTCCGCCTTCCAACGTATGTACCCATGACCAACTGGTACGCGGTCTTCGTCGGCTTCGTCGTCTCCGTCCTCGCGGGCATCGTCGCGTTCGCCCTCCCCGGAATCGGGCACGTCGCGGCGGGACTCGCCGGTGGCTTCGCCGCTGGCTACGTCGCCGGCGGTGGATTGGGAAGCGGCTTCTGGCACGGCCTGCTCGCCGGGTCCATCGGCGGCGTCATCGTCGCCCTGTTCCTCGGACTGGGTGGAACCATCATCGGCGGCCTCGCGGGCGGCCCAGTCGGGTCGCTGTTCGGCGGTATCGGTCT
The DNA here is from genome assembly GCF_001723155.1 of Haladaptatus sp. W1. NCBI lineage: Archaea > Methanobacteriati > Methanobacteriota > Halobacteria > Halobacteriales > Haladaptataceae > Haladaptatus > Haladaptatus sp. W1. The sequence continues at coordinate 12,337 of NZ_MEIH01000329.1, read as the reverse complement.
CTTCTTTGCGGCCGTCTTCGTCGCGTTCCTGCTGGCGCTCGACAGCGCGATTGGCGGTGCCATCGGCGGCGTGCTGAAAGGCTAGTCGTTTTTTCGCTGCAACCCGAACGAAGCCGTATGGCTCGAATCGACGCCGACACGCTACTCCCGGCACCGCACATTCAGCAGGCAGTCACGGCAGGCCGCATTTCGCAACTTCACCGTGGCAATCCGTACGCCGAGGAAGGCGACACCTTCGACATCGACGGCGAGACGTTCGAGGTCGTCGACGTGACCGAGCGGAAACTCGGCGATTTGACCGACGAGGACGCACAAGCCGAAGGCTCGGAGGACTTGGACGCCTACCGCGAGCGCCTGAACCACGCCCACGACGACTTCGAATGGGACGACAGCGCGACGGTGTACAGACACCGCTTCGAAGTTGTCGAGTGAGGACGTCGGCCCGGGGCGAACGGGTGAGACGGAGACTGGGACGAGGCGGGCGAACTTTTTATCGGCCGACGCCAACCCATAGCCAATGCTGAATTTGGCGATCGCCTATCGAAAGGAGACGTTCGAGCGACTCCGCGACCCGCTCGCGGAGCGCGGAATCAGGGTCCGCCACGTTCCGAGCGAGTCGCGGACGTTCGACCTCGCCGACCCGCCGTGGGGTCCCGGCGAGTTCGACGCGGGCTTCGTCTACCCGTCACGAATGATGGAGGGCGGCGTGGTCGATGGGCTGTTGGACATCCCGTGGGTGAACGACCGCGAGGCCGTCCTCATCTCGCGGAACAAGGGCGGCGTCATCGCCCGACTCGAGCGAGTGGGGATCCCGGTCCCGAAAACCGTCGTCGTCTCGAACCCCGTCGAGGAGGCGGACCTCGTGGACGCGTTCGAGGCGTTCGACCCGCCGGTCGTGGTCAAACCTAACTCCACGACGCGGGGGACTGGAATCGCAAAAGTGGACGACGTGGACTCCTTCCTCGGCGTGGTGGACTACTTGAACCTCGTCCATGACTACCGCGCGACGGGGGACAAATCGTTTCTCGTGCAGGAGTACCTCCCTGAGGCGGTCGATTACCGCGCGATGGTCGTCGACGGCGAGTACGTCGGTGCGGTCGAGCGGCGACTGCCCGAGGACGCGCTGACCGCCGGACGCTGGAAACACAACGTCCATCGCGGTGCCGAGGCGCGCGGCGTCCGCTTATCCGAGGAGTACCGGAATATCGCGGAACGGACGGCGGAGGCGCTCGGAATTCCGTTCTGTGGCGTCGACCTGCTCGCCGTCGCCGACCGGGTGGTCGTCAACGAGACGAACGCACGGCCGACGATAGACGTGGAAACGAAGTACGAAAATGGATTCTACGACCGCCTCGCCGAACTCGTTCGGACTACTCGACGCTGATGTTCGCTGATTCGTCGGTCTTCTCGAACGTGACTTCGAGGACACCGTTGTTGTAGGTCGCTTTCGCGGAACTCTCGTCCACGCGCGCCGGGAGCGCGATGCGTTCGTCGTACTCGCGGTGGTCGCTGGCGGCGCTGATGGTCATCGCTTCGCCGTCGCATTTGAGGTCGATGTCGTTCTTCTCGACGCCGGGGAGGTCGGCGATGACGCGGATCAGTTCGTCGTCTTCGTGGATGTCGACGTGCGTGTCGGCACCGAACCCGGTCGTGCCGGTATCGACCTGCATATCGACGTTGCCGCCCATCATATCGTTCATCATGCGCTCTATCTCTCGAAAGAGATCGTCGAAGGGGTCGTCGCGGTCGTCTCGTCGCATACCTGAGGCTAAGCCCTTCCCGGGCAAAAGGTTTTGGACAGGCGTCAACCGTTCCGATTCCGTTGCGACGAATCGGACTCACGTCCGACCTTTCGGAACGCTGACTCGCCTCCCGTCTGAAAAAATGCCGCTATCTGCGGACGTGTCGATTAGTCGTCCTGGTTCTGCCAGTTGAAGTTCTGGGCGTTCGACGAGGCGAGCTGCGCGTTCTTGTTGCTCTGGTAGCTCGCTTGGACCGCGTACGCGTCGCCGGATTCAGCCTCGCCGCTACCGATGTTACCGGCGGCCGAGACCGCGTAATTGTCCTCTTGGTGGTTGGCGTTACCTTGCGCGACATACTGACTCTGGCTGACGCTCGAACTCGCGTACTGGCCGTTCACTTGTACTTGGTTGTCGTCGGCGAATGCCGCCGCGTTACCCGCGAATCCGACTGCGAACAAACTTCCCACGATGGTCATCGTGAGCAGGATCTTGAGTGCTTTTCTCATTGTTTTTCTCTCCGGGCGGGAGAGTCCGTTACTGGACACCACCTGTCCGCGGTGCTGTCCGCCCCACCCACCGCGTCTCATCGGGGCTGTCGTAAATGAACGGGTAGCATCGTTGAGTCCGTTTGCGCCGTTTGTGAACGACGGAACTCGCACCTAAACGTCGGTAACGTGGGAAATCGGGGGCGCAGGACGTCTGCCGCGGTCGTGGATACGTGTCGGTAAACGTTTCGTCCCGTGTTTCGAATGGCGGAATCCGGCGCTGATCGATGATAATTCACAATCCAAAAGTCCCATGTTAACATCTACTATAGTTCCCCGAAGTGAATAACAGGACCGCTCCACGAGTTGTCGGCGTTACTCGGGCGTATGAACGAATACCGTCCCGTCGTCCCACGAAAAACGAACCGTCGAATCGACGGTCAGAAGCGGTTGGTTAGAAGCCGATTCCGAGCGCGTCGTTCGTCGTTTCGATGCTCTCCTCGGCGTCGGCGGCGTTCGTTACCGCACGGATGGCGTCCACGTTCTCGGGAACCACGTCGCTCTCTTGGTGGATGGCTTGGAACAGATAGAGGTCGTTTCCTTCCATCGAGACGGATTCGCCCCAGACGCAGTTCTCCCAGAAGTCGCCGCGGGGCCGACCCCTGTCCATGGCGAACTCCTTGAGCTTGCCCGCGCCGTCGATGTCCATGTGCTCGGGAATCACGAAGATGCGGGACTGGCGTTCGAGCAGTTCGCGCACCTCCTCGGCGTCCGGTTCGGCTTCCAGCGAGACGTTGATGCTGTGCATGTGCATCAGCGTCGCCGGAACCTTCAGTCCGAGCGTGTCGATGGCGAGGTCCGGGAAGATGGTCTTCACGTCCGGGCCGTGGTGCGACGGCAGCGACACCGGGTTCGGAACGATGTCGTTGATGGGACCGCGACCGGTCTGGGCCGGGTCGCCACCTCGACGGACGAGGGTCGCCCGAACCTTCTCGACGCCGTACTCCTCGCGGAGGGGGGCGACGAGCCGCGAGAGCCCGGTCGTGTTACACGACACGACGCGGACGTGCTGTGCGCCGACCGCCTCGTCGTAGTTGGCACGCGCGTTGAAACTCGTGTCCGCGACGCTCGCGTCTTCACCGCCCTGATAGAGCGCGGGTGTGTCGTACTCGTCGTACAGCGATTTGTTGTCCGCGCCGATGCCGGACGGACAGGCGTCGACGATGACGTCGGCCGCCTCGACCAGTTCCTCGACCATTCCCGCCAGTTCGATTCCCGCGTCGTCGAACCGGTCCGCCCGTTCCTCGATAGCGGCGTAGAGTGGGTAGCCGTTCTCGGCGGCTCCCTCGGCCTCGAAATTGGGCCGGGTTTTTGCGACACCGACGACTTCCATGTCCGGTTGCGCCCGAACGGCGTCAGCGACTCGCTTCCCGATAGTCCCGTACCCGTTAATGCCGACCTGTAGCATGTACATCTGCCGCTCCAACCCCCGCGACTAAAACGGTTTCGAGCGACGATGCGGGAAAACAACTCGATAGCGAGTAATTCGGGGCTTTCGGGCGAATTCACCTCTCGGAGAACCGAGAGATAGCACATCCGACCGTACTAAAAGGGAACACCTAACCACCCCGGAGCGCAACCGCCCTGGTATGAGTCTGGACGACGCCGCGAGAACCGCCGTCAAGCAGTGTATGGCACTCGAAGCGGACGAATCGTGTGCGATAATCACCGACGACAAGCGCTGGGACATCGGCAAGGCGCTGTACGACACCGCGAGCGAGATTACCGACGACGTGACGATTACGCGCTATCCGGTCGGAAACCAGCACGGTGAGGAGCCGCCTGCCTCCGTCGCCGCCGCGATGTCCGCCGCCGACGTCGTCCTCGCGCCGACCACGAAAAGCCTCAGCCACACGCGCGCACGAGGAAACGCGAACGAGGAAGGCGCGCGAATCGCCACCCTCCCCGGCATCACGAAGGAAGTGATGATTACCGGACTCGCGGCCGACTACGAGACCATCGACCAGCACTGCACGGACGTGCTCGCGCAAGTCGAAGGTGCCGAGAAAATCCGCGTCACGACCGAGGCCGAAACCGACATCACCTTCGAACCCGGCGACCGCGAGTGGTTCGACGACACCGGCCTCTGTCACGACCCCGGCGACTTCACCAACCTCCCCGCGGGCGAGGTGTTCGTCAGCCCCGAGAACGTCAACGGCCGCTACGTCGTGGACGGAACCATGCGCCCGCACGGACTCCTCGAAGAGGGACAAACCCTCGAATTCGAAGTCGAGGACGGCTACGTTACGAGTATCAGCGACGACGAAATCCGCGAGCAGGTCGAAACTGCATCGGAGGAAGTCGGCCAAGACGCCTACAACCTCGCCGAACTCGGCATCGGAACCAACGTCGCGGTGTCCGAACTCGTCGGCTCCGTCCTACTGGACGAGAAGGCTGGCGGCACGGTCCACATCGCCATCGGCGACGACGCGGGAATCGGCGGCGACACGGACGCCCCGCTTCACTTGGACGGCATCATTCGGGAACCGACGGTGTACGCTGATGGCGAAGAGGTCGAACTGCCACAGCCCTAAAACGGTCGAGCGATGCGAATCATCCACGGAACCGCGGTCCACGGCGTCGATGTGGACGCCGAGACACGTTGTGCACACTACGACACCGAGCGGGACGTAATCGCCATTCGGTTCCCGTGTTGTGAGGAATACTATCCCTGCTTTCGGTGTCACGACGCGGTTGCCGACCATCCGCGGGAACCGTGGCCCGAAGACGAACGAGACACGGAGGCGGTGCTGTGCGGCGTTTGCGGCGCGGAATTGACGATTACCGCGTACCTCGACTGCGGTTCGCGCTGCCCCGACTGCGACGCGGAATTCAACCCGGGGTGTGCGAACCACTACGCGTTGTATTTCGACGGGTGAGTTCGACCGAGTTCGGTACGCGGATACTCCAACCGGACGGCGGTCGTCTCACTCACCACAAAATTGTTACTTCATGGGGGGTAGTGGATGGTATGAATCGTCGCGCGCTCCTCGCTGGAATCTCCCTTCCGCTCGTCGGCGGTGGCGTCGTCGTCGCACGGCAACTCGACTATCGCCGCGACAAGGACTTTTCCATCCGAACCGAACCATCGATAACTGAACACGAATTCGAACTGGTAGACGTGACGAAGGGATTCGACGACGAAAACTACGACCCTGGAAAGCAGTTCGGTAATTACGCCACGGTCGAATTCGATTCGACCGAAAAGCGAGTTCGCGTGCTTGGACAGGTTAAAAGCGGTGGACGGTCGTGCAAGGAGACGGAACTCAAATCACTCCGGTACGACGAACGATCGGATACGCTCACGGTGGCCGTCTTCGACGATTATATCTCCCACGGAGTCTGCACGCTCGAATTGGGGATTGTCCCGTACACGGTCAGCGTGAACTTCGAATCGGACCTCCCGTCACGGGTCGTCGTTGCGCACGTCAAGGACGCCGCGGGAATCATCGACGGTGAAAATGTCGTCTACGAGAAAACGTTCAGTGACGAGAACCGAAATTGACGACAGCAATCGAACACCCGCCTTCGCCCAACTCCACGCACTTTTACGCGCCGAGTCCCTACACCGCTCCATGAGCGATACAGCGGAACGTGTGGCAGTCGTCTGCCCATCCTGTTCCCCGATTTGGAGACGGTTCACGAGGTCCTCAAACCGGGTGGACAGGCGACGGTACGATGTACGGAGTGCGACCACGTTCACAAGACGAAAATAGAGGAGGAGACAACCGAGGAGATAGATGTCGTCGTCTCGCAGGAAGGCGAGTCGTTCACCGCGAAGGCCGACGTCCCGGTCGAGGAGAACCTCGCCGTCGGCGAGGAGTTCGTCCTCGAAACCGACGAAGCCATCTTCGTCGTCAGGATTACCAGCCTCGAACAGGACCAAAATCGCCGCGTCGAGGAATCGCTCGCACCCGACGTCGAAACCATCTGGACGCGCGCCGTGGACAACGTGAGCGTCAACGTCACGATTCACCCCAACGACGGCCGCCGGGACAACTCCCGGAGCGTCAAAGTGAGCATCCCCGGGGACTACGAGTTCGTCGTCGGCGAAACCGAGGAACTGGCGGATGAGGAGTTCACCATCGACGGCATCCTCGTCACGGACGACGCCTCCGGCTACGACCACGACCGCCTCGACTTCGACGGCGACGCCGTGCTCGCCAAGGACGTGAAACGGATTTACGCCGCGGACGAGAGTTCGACCGCGTGGTCCGCGTGGTAATCGACCGCGCCAGCACCTAGCTTTTTTCGCCTCGCCTTCGACGTTTTGGTATGGACTACCGCGAACTCTGTTTACTGTGGGCCGCCCGCGAGACCGGCATCATCGATGCCGTCATGTTCCGCGCCGGAACGCCCGCAGAAGTCGCCGCCGAAACAGACGTTACCGAGCGCGCCGCCCGAATCACGCTCTCCGCGATGACCGAATTGGGTTTTCTCGAACGCGTCAGCGGCGAGTACGAGGCGACCAACCGGGCGCTCGGGTTGTTCGCCAAGACGGACGTGCGTTCCATCGGAACGGTGCCACATCAGATGGACTGTCTCGACCGCTGGTTCGCGCTTCCCGAGACGATGCGAACCGGATGTCCGCCCGAGCCACCCGACGAGTGGACGGCGAACTTCATGGGCTCGATGGCGACAATCGATAACGCGACGGTTCGGACGTGTGTCACGGAAGCGGTTCACGAGAACCCCGACGCGGAGCGCGTCCTCGATATCGGCGGCGGCCCCGGTAGTTTCTCGAAGGAATTCGCCCGTCGCGGCTACGACGTGACGTTATTCGACCAGTCCGACGTCATCGATGTCGACCGGACGTTCCTCGAACACGAACCCATCGAACTCGTTCCCGGCGACGCGACCGACGACCTTTCGACCGGGTTCGACCTCGCGTTCTGCTCGCGGGTCGCACACGCGCTCGGTCCGGCCGAAAACCGCGCGCTCTCGAAGAACGCCTACGACGCCCTCGACCCCGGCGGCGTCGCCGTCTTCATCGACAAGGTTCGAGGGTGGGCCGACGACGCGGCGCTGTTCGGCGCACACATGCTCGCACAGACGGAGAACGGCGATACATACACCGAAGACCAGTTCGAAGGCTGGTTCGATGACGCCGGGTTCGATGACTTCGAGATTCGGGACGTTCCGGGAACGAACCAGCAAGCCATCGTCGGCTACAGGCCGCGCCATTGAAGAACGTCGGACCCCAAACCGGATTCATGGAACCGACGGTGCTGCGCGACGATATGGTCGCCAGCCTCGAACACGAGATGAAGGGGCTCGTCCGGAGCGAGCACGTCGGTCTCGCGCTCCGAACGGTCCCTCGTCACGAATTCGTCCCCCTCGAAGCCAGCGACGGCGCGTACTCCGACCGGTCGTTCGACCATCGGGGGACGCGAATACTGTCCCCGAGCACCGTCGCCCGACTGATGGAAGCTCTCGACGTTCGTGAGGACGATTCCGTCCTCGTCGTGGGTGCGGGCGTCGGCTACACGTCCGCGGTGCTGGCCGAAATCGTGGGCGAGCAGAACGTCCACGCGGTCGATATCACGCGAACCATGGTCTACGAGGCGCGGCAGAACCTCGATTCGTCGGGCTACGGCGGCGTCTTCGTCGACTGCCGCGACGGTGCAGACGGCCTGCCCGAGTACGCGCCATTCGACCGCATCCTCGTCGAGGCGGCGGCCATCGAACCGCCGCGAACCCTCGTCGAACAGCTGACACCGGACGGCCGATTGGTGATTCCGCTGGGCGGAGGGATACAGCGGTTGACCGCCGTCGAATGCGCTTCGGACGGAACTCCCGACATCGGACGTGAGTTCGGCACCGTCGCGTTCGCCCCGCTCCTCGTCGATGGCGAGCAGTCAGACACCATCGAGCGCAACCGCACTACTCGGGAGGACCGCGAGTTCGCGGACCGCAACGCCCAAGCCCGCCACGGCTGGGAACACGAGTGGATCGACTGGGACGGATACAGCTAACCTTTTCCTTCTTAGTCGGCAACGACCAGTATTTGCGTATTCGCTCGCTTGTCCGCAAACTCGCTCCCCGCGGGTGGCTTGATGTCTATTTCGAGCGTTCCGTCCTCCTGATTCGGCCCCAGTTCGGGGTCGAGTGAGAGCGTCGCACCTCCGTTCTTTCCGGTCGTCGCCGTCTGGATGTGTTCCAACGTGGCGGAGTCCCCTTTCACGACGACGGTCGCCCCCGACACCGGTTTGCCGTCCGAATCGATGACGGAGATATCGACCGACTGGTGGCCCGGTTGAACCACTTCCGGGGTCGGTTTCGCGTCGAGTTCGCTCACCGCCAATCCGTTGAGTCCCGACAGCATGTTCATCATGACGCTTAGACTGGCGACCCCCACGACGAGCGCGATGACCAGCCGAATCGGCAGTCCTTCGATGGCTCGGTCGTCCGACCGGAACAGTTGGAGTTTGCGGTTGGTTCGCCTCGTCCGAAGCCGTTGACGCACAGACATGGCCCGGAGTGGTTCCGGTTTCGAATATAAACCTTCGTCCGAGGGTTTATATCAGAAGTCGGGACCAGCACCCCACATGACGGACGTTCTGGGTCGGACGGGCGACGGTGGCGTTTCGGGTGCACTCGGAACCTACCGGGCACGCGACGGCAGCGCGGGTGCACCGGTTCGAATCGATTTGGACGGGCCGCACGCCGCGTTGGTGGTCGGCAAACGCGGCTACGGGAAATCCTACACGCTCGGCGTGCTGGTCGAAGAACTCGCAAGCGCGGACGGTGTTTCACCCGTCGTCGCCGACCCGATGGGCGCGTTTCGGACGTTCGCGGACGTTCCGGGATTCTCGGTTATCGCGGAGCCGCGCGTCTCCGCGAACGCGCTTTCGCCGCGAGCGTGGTGCGAACTCCTCGGTCTCGACCACGAGAGTTCAGTCGGGTCGCTGGTGTGGCAGGCGGCCGCGAAGACGGAAACGCTTGCGGCGATGGACGAGTACGTCTGGAACGCCGACGTGGCGCGGGCGACCCGCCGGGCGGCCCGAAACCACCTCGTACTCGCGGATTCGTGGGACGTGTTTTCTCCCGACGGACTCACCGCCGCGGACTGCCTGTCCGCGGCGACGATACTGGACTGTTCGGGCTACGACGCCGCACCGATGAACGCCGTCGTTCGGGCGGTTGCGGAAGACCTGTATCGCGCTCGGGTCACGGAACCCGTGGCGACGCTTCCGTGGCTCGTCGTGGACGAAGCGCACGCCTTCTTCGACGGAATCGCCGGACCGGCGCTTCGAACCATCGTGACGCGCGGACGGCGGCCGGGCGTCAGTTTCGTCGCCGCAACACAGCGCCCGGCAGCTCTCCCCGACGTGGCGGTTTCACAGTCCGATCTACTCGTCTCTCACCGTCTGACCTCGCGGGCCGACCGTGAAGCCCTCGCCCGCGCTCGCCCGACGTACATGCACGGGTCGTTCGCCGACCGAATGCCCGAGACGCCCGGGTCGGCGCTGGTCGTTGACGACGCGACCGAAAGCGTCCACGCGGTGCAGGTTCGAACGCGGCGCGTCGAACACGGCGGCGGCAGTCCGAGTGCGAGCGAACTGGTAGGCGGGTGACCGGCGGGCAGACGATACCCACCGAGCAATCGAGAATCGTCGAGTAGTCGGTGACTGCCGGGTCGTTTCGAGTCCGTTAAGTGCGTTCGATAAGGAGTACCGGACTAACTGGGCGATGGAGTCCGCCTTCCCCAACCGCCGAACGCGTCGGCTGATGACTCCTTTTCGAGAGCGACAGATATGGGAAGCAAACATCCACTCCACACGATAGAAGTCCTGCTGCTGATCGGCGTCGGCGGATTCGCGGGGTCGAACCTCCGGTACTTCGTCAGCCTCGTCGAACCCGGGTTGACGGGGACGCTCATCGCCAACGTTGCGGGTTGTTTCGCGCTCGGCTTCATCCTGTACGAAGCCATCTACATGGGCTACCTCGCGGACCAAACGCACTTCGTCGTCGGCACGGGATTCCTCTCCTCGTTTACGACGTACAGCACGTTCGCCGTTCAGACGACGCAGGCGGCGTCGCCGCTGTGGATGGTCGGAAACGTCGTGGCCAACTACGGCCTCGGGTTTCTGGGCGTCATGCTCGGCCGCTCGCTCGCCCGCTTCGTCAACGGGGGTGTGAGCGAATGACCTCGCTCGACCCCGCGCACATCGTCGGGACCGGTGGCGCAATCGGGGCGCTCTGTCGCCATTTCGTCAGCGAACGGGTCGATGCCGACGAGTTCCCAATCGGGACGTTCACGGTGAACGTCGCGGGGAGTTTCGTCCTCGGACTCCTCACGTTCCTCTCCATCGACAACCAACTGGCGCTGCTGCTCGGGACCGGCGCGTGCGGGTCGTTTACGACCTTCTCGTCGTTCTCCTTCGAGACCTTCCGGTTGTGGGAGACCGGCGAACGGTTGCGCGCGACCGTCAACGCCCTCGGCAACCTCGCCGGTGCCGGAATCGCCATCGGGGTGGCGTGGGGCGTCGTCCAACTTCTCGGCTAGTTGAGTGCGGACCCTTCGTCTCCACTTGTCGCCAGTCTCCCGCCGGTTGCTGATTCCCCGCCGATTGCCGCTCACGCCGTCACGCGAACGACCAGTATCGGCAGGGTCGAATTGCGGATGACCTTCTCGGTGACGCTCCCGTTCAGGAAGTGTTCGACCCCGCTTCGGCCGTGCGTTCCCATCACCACGACTTCGATGTCGTTCTCGTCTGCGTAGTCGAGGATTTCCTCGTGAGGAATCCCTCGCAGGAGTTCGGTTTCGACCGGAACGTCCCGTTCGTCCGCCCGCTTTCGAACGTCCGCAATCGCGCTTTCGCCTCGTTCGGTTCGGTCGCGTTCGATGGTGAGCCACTTGGCATCCGACAGGGTACTGTACTCGCGCGTATCGACGACGGACACCGCGTGAATCCGACCCCCGTGAACGCCGCGAGGTCGAGCGCCTCCGCGATGGCGTCTTCGATTTCGGGACTGCCATCGGTCGGAACGAGTATCTCGTCGTACATCTCCCGCACGTTCGGTGGGCATCGGAATAACTGTACTGCAGCCACGGCGTTCGAGGGGAAGGTGGGTGTTACTCGAAATACCGCTCCCACACGACGATGACGGAGGGGGTCAACAGGACCGCCGTGAGATACGAGTAAAAGATGCTCAGGGCGGTCACGAGTCCGAACTGGCCGAGAACGGGGGTGATGGCGAGGACGAGGATGCCCGTCCCGGCGACCGTGGTGAGCATGCTGCCGGTCAGCGCGCCCCCGGTTCCGCGGACGGTGCGCGTGAGGGCGGCGAACACGTCCGTTTCGTGTTCGAATTCGTCGGTGAACCGATGAACGACGTGGGCGGAGTAGTCGGTCCCCAACCCGAGCGCGATGGCGAGCACCGTCGCGGTCAGCGCGTTGAACGGGATGCCGAGCAACCGCATCGTCCCGGCGAGGAGTGAGACCGCGACGACGATTGGAAAGAGGTTGATGACGCCGAACGCGGCCCGGCCGACGAGGACGCGATAGACGAACGCGAGAAAGATGGCCGTGGCGAGGAGTGCAGTGGCGAGGCTTCGAAGCGCGGACGCGAAGATGATGGCCGCGATGGACTGGAAGACGACCGTTTCGCCGGTGGCGGTCGCGTCGAGACGGTAGCGATCGGCCACCTGCTGGGCGTCGCGGGTGATGGCGTTCTGCGACGCGCCGCTTTTCATCGTGTAGACGACCTGTGCGCTCCGCTGATCTTCCGTGATGTACTGGAGTGCCTGCCCGCGAGCGGGGGACGAAAGCAACCGGTCGTAAATCTGTCCGAGGTTGTCGTCGGGAACGCCGTCGCCGTCGATGTCGTTTCGCTCGACGAGTCGTCGAAACTCGTCCGACTGACGGCTGTAATTTTGGATGACGGTGATGATACTCTCGGACTCCGCCCGTCTGTCCGCTTGGGCGAAGGACTTCGGCGGATTACGGTTGGCGTGCTGAATCGATTCGAGCGCGTAATCCTCGCGGAGCGGCCCTGCACGTATATCGTCACGGTATCCCCTGTACGGCGGCGAACTTCTCGTCG
>NZ_MEIH01000328.1:0-3230 GCF_001723155.1 Haladaptatus sp. W1 | reverse complement strand
GCCGTCACGCGAACGACCAGTATCGGCAGGGTCGAATTGCGGATGACCTTCTCGGTGACGCTCCCGTTCAGGAAGTGTTCGACCCCGCTTCGGCCGTGCGTTCCCATCACCACGACTTCGATGTCGTTCTCGTCTGCGTAGTCGAGGATTTCCTCGTGAGGAATCCCTCGCAGGAGTTCGGTTTCGACCGGAACGTCCCGTTCGTCCGCCCGCTTTCGAACGTCCGCAATCGCGCTTTCGCCTCGTTCGGTTCGGTCGCGTTCGATGGTGAGCCACTTGGCATCCGACAGGGTACTGTACTCGCGCGTATCGACGACGGACACCGCGTGAATCCGACCCCCCGTGAACGCCGCGAGGTCGAGCGCCTCCGCGATGGCGTCTTCGATTTCGGGACTGCCATCGGTCGGAACGAGTATCTCGTCGTACATCTCCCGCACGTTCGGTGGGCATCGGAATAACTGTACTGCAGCCACGGCGTTCGAGGGGAAGGTGGGTGTTACTCGAAATACCGCTCCCACACGACGATGACGGAGGGGGTCAACAGGACCGCCGTGAGATACGAGTAAAAGATGCTCAGGGCGGTCACGAGTCCGAACTGGCCGAGAACGGGGGTGATGGCGAGGACGAGGATGCCCGTCCCGGCGACCGTGGTGAGCATGCTGCCGGTCAGCGCGCCCCCGGTTCCGCGGACGGTGCGCGTGAGGGCGGCGAACACGTCCGTTTCGTGTTCGAATTCGTCGGTGAACCGATGAACGACGTGGGCGGAGTAGTCGGTCCCCAACCCGAGCGCGATGGCGAGCACCGTCGCGGTCAGCGCGTTGAACGGGATGCCGAGCAACCGCATCGTCCCGGCGAGGAGTGAGACCGCGACGACGATTGGAAAGAGGTTGATGACGCCGAACGCGGCCCGGCCGACGAGGACGCGATAGACGAACGCGAGAAAGATGGCCGTGGCGAGGAGTGCAGTGGCGAGGCTTCGAAGCGCGGACGCGAAGATGATGGCCGCGATGGACTGGAAGACGACCGTTTCGCCGGTGGCGGTCGCGTCGAGACGGTAGCGATCGGCCACCTGCTGGGCGTCGCGGGTGATGGCGTTCTGCGACGCGCCGCTTTTCATCGTGTAGACGACCTGTGCGCTCCGCTGATCTTCCGTGATGTACTGGAGTGCCTGCCCGCGAGCGGGGGACGAAAGCAACCGGTCGTAAATCTGTCCGAGGTTGTCGTCGGGAACGCCGTCGCCGTCGATGTCGTTTCGCTCGACGAGTCGTCGAAACTCGTCCGACTGACGGCTGTAATTTTGGATGACGGTGATGATACTCTCGGACTCCGCCCGTCTGTCCGCTTGGGCGAAGGACTTCGGCGGATTACGGTTGGCGTGCTGAATCGATTCGAGCGCGTAATCCTCGCGGAGCGGCCCCTGCACGTATATCGTCACGGTATCCCCCTGTACGGCGGCGAACTTCTCGTCGAGGAAGTTCGTCGTCTCGGTGACGGTGTACGTTCCCGGCGCGAACGGTTCGGGAAGGGATTGGAGATAGCTCGGCGTCTGCTCCGGCGGAAGGAAATCCTCGTTCGAAACGGACCGACGGATACCGACCAATTTCACTTCCCGGTGGACAGTGCGGTCGAAGTCACGACGGACAGCCTCATGCTGCCGTACGTCGTCATCACACACGTCCGTAGTATCGACGGGGCCTTCCTGCGGGAAGTCGAGGATTTTTTCGTACGAACAGTTTCCCGACGGGGAGTACCTCGTCGAACTGAACGCACCCATCCGAATTTACCTTGCGCGTCTCCGGCGAGATGACCCTCGCGTCGTCGGCGGAGCACATGGCGTTCGACTTCGGCACGGAGACGCGGGTTCGAATCGGCGCGCGGTCCTATCACGAACAGCCCGAAGCGACGGTGACGACGACGACGGACCCACGGGACGTGATGACCGCTGTTTCGACGTTCAGGTCGGCGTTGAAGACGCTGAGCTGCGAACGGTCGCTCCCGTCGCTCAGGGGCCATCCCCCTCGAATCGAACTCGGGGACGAACTGCACGTCCCTGACGAACTCTCGCCGCCGGAGACGGGGGTCCGAATCGAGCTTCCGCCCGAACTGCCGATGATATATTCGGCGAGCACCCTCGCGTACTATCTCGGCGCGACCGTGGTTCCGGGCGACGAACCGAGGCTCGTGACGGACCGCAGCTTCGTTCACCCCCTCGACCATCACGAACGGGGATACGAGGGAGAAATCGAACGGGTTCTCGCGCAGTCGCTGTTTTTCGACTGTGTGACGCGGACCGAGGGATTGTATCGGATACCGCTTCACGAGCGACGCGTGATAGAACCGCTTCTCGACCTCTCGTTCGACGAGTTGTACGAACTGGACCTCGCCGAGCAACTCGAAACGTATCTCGATATTCCGTTCGACGTCGTTCGGGAGCACGTCCCGACGTGGTTGTTGTCGACGACGGTCACGGACGATATCGCCAACGTCCGGTCGATTCCGTATCTGGTGAACAACCTTTCGTTCATCTCGTCGCCGAGAGAGGACGAGCGCCACGAACCGGCACCGGAGGTTCCCGACCCAATCGACAGCTTTCTGCGCGGCGGAGGATCACGACGGGAGGACCGTCCCGCCGACCCCGGCCGGTACGTCGCGCCGACCTCGACGAATTCGTTGGAACGCGCGTGGCTCGGCGAGGGGATGCCCATCGGCGCGAACAAGCTGGTAGAACGCGCGTTCGAGAACAGATTGGAGCGCTCGTCCTCGACCGACGGTATCGACATCACGGTGGTGTGTAACGAACCGGAGATGAGCGCGGGAGTACGACGCGGGGGACGCACTCTACGGGAAACGGGACGAACTCGCGTTCGACATCGACGTTCATCGGAACCTCTCGGTGGACGAACTGGCGTCGGTACTCGCCACCCCCAACCGATTTCCTCCACTACATCGGTCACGTAGAGGACGGCCATTTCATCTGTCGGGACGGAAAACTCGACGTCGGATCGGTCGACGGCGTTGCGGTCGATACCTTCCTGTTGAACGGGTGTCCGGTCGTACGAGCAGGGCCTCGAACTCATCGACTCCGGGAGTATCGGCGGCGTCGTCACCTACAGCGAAATCACGAACAAGAGCGCGATAGCGGTCGGTCGAACCATCGCACGACTTCTGAACCGGGGCTTCTCTCTTCGATCCGCGCTCACCATCGTTCGGGACCAGCGGATGGTCGGTAA
>NZ_MEIH01000327.1:0-59258 GCF_001723155.1 Haladaptatus sp. W1 | reverse complement strand
ACGAAGCGCACGAGTACACCGACGACCCGGTGTACATCACCGGATTCGGCGGCGGCAGCGACCACCTCGCGCTCCACGACCGCGACACCATCACGTCGCTTTCGGCGGTCCGCGATGCGGCCGACGCGGCCTACGACCGTGCCGGGAGAACCGCCGACGACATCGATTTCGCAGAGGTCCACGATTGTTTCACCATCGCGGAACTCCTCGCGTACGAGGACCTCGGATTCGCCGACCGCGGCGAGGGGTGGCGACTCATCGACGAGGGTCGGACGCGACGAGACGGCGACCTTCCCGTCAACACGAGCGGCGGGCTGAAGTCGAAAGGCCATCCGCTGGGCGCGACCGGTATCGGACAGGTCGTGGAGGTGTTCGACCAACTCCGCGGCGACGCGGGCGAACGACAGGTCGATGGCAGCGTCGCCCTCTCGCACAACGTCGGCGGGTCCGGCGGTGCGGCGACCGTCTTCATCTACGAGGTGGACGCATGAGCGTCGGCATAACCGACTATGCCGTCTCGCTTCCGTCCTACCACGTCACCGCCGAGGCGTACGAGGAGGTTTGGGGTCGATTCGCCGCGAGAATCGACCGCAAGACCGTCCTCGCCTACGACGAGGACGCCATCACGATGGCCACGGAGTCGGGGCGGGCAGTCGATGGAGACGGCACGGAGACGCTCGCGTTCGCCACCACGTCGAACCCGCAGTCGGGGTCGTTAGCGAGTGGACCACTCTCGCGGGCGCTCGGTATCGACGGGGCACGTCGGACGCTGGAGTTCGGCAACTCGTGGAAGGCGGGTCTCGAAGCACTCGACGTCGGACTCTCGTTCGGGTCGTCCCTCGTGGTCGCATCCGATGCGCCCGACGCCCCCCGAGACGAGGACGCAGAGCACGTCCTCGGTGCCGGGTCCGCGGCGTTCGTCGTCGGCGACGACCCGCTTGCAATCCGCGTCGGAAGCGCCCACTACGTGGACGCCTACCTCCCGGCGAAGTTCCGAACGGACGGGCAGGTGACCGACCTCTCGCTCGGCGGATACACGACCGAGGGCTTCGTGGAAGCGCTCTCGGCCGTCGTGGACGACGCCCTCGCGGAAGCGAACTGCACTGTCGAGGAGATCGACCACGCGGTGTTCCCGCAGGACGACGTGAAGATGTCGTGGCGCGGCGGCGCTCGACTCGGATTCGACGCCGACCAGATGAGTGCCGGGTTCGTCGTCAAGCGCATGGGATTCGCAGGCGTCGCCTCGCCCCTCGTCGGTCTCGCCGCGGCTCTCGACGCCGCGGAGTCGGGTTCTACAATCCTCGTTGCCGGATACGGGTACGGCCACGGCGCGAGCGCGTTCGTCTTCGAGACGACAGATAGAGTCGAAGACGAGGGTGCATCGGCTGGCGTCGGTGCCGCACTCGACGGGACCGAGGAGTTGAGTTACGCCGAGTATGCGCGATTGCAGGAGGTGTCGAACTGATGGGAGCACACATCTCGATTCCGATGTACGAGCGAACCGTGGGGCAACGATTGGCGTTCGAGGGCGAACGCTGTACCGACTGCGGGACCGTCGTGTTCCCCCCGAAGGGAGCCTGTCCCGATTGCCGAAACGACGCGTTCGAGACGGTTGACCTCTCGGGAGAGGGCACCATCTACTCCTATACCGTCCTCTCGCCGGGTGGTGCGCCGCCGGAGTTCGCCGGACAGGCGCAGGCGGAGGGGCGGTACGTCGTCGCCATCGTCGAACTCGACGAAGGACCGCGAATCACCGCGCAGGTCACGGATGTCGACCCGACCGAGGTGACGGTCGGTATGCCCGTTTCGGGTCGCATTCGTCGCATCTACGAGGAGGAGGGAATCGTCAGATACGGGTTCAAGTTCGTCCCCGCGACGGAGTGAGTCTCGCCCCGCGATGAGGCCGCGATAATCGGGTCGTCGATTGCCCGCCCGAACCACGCCACCCCCCACCGATTCATCTCTGAGCTAACAAGCGCGTCCTAAATTAGAATCATCACAATATATCCACTTCTATTTTGGTATCTAGTTAGTTTTATTAGCGCTCGATTCGAGGTGCATGACGAACGAGCACAGTAACCATGGAACTAGAACACTACACCGGCTCGGTTCAGGAGAACCATCAGCAAGCGAGCGAGGAGGCACAGTCGTTCGGGACGTTCGAAGCGTGGATCGGTGGGTCGTCTCACCCAGCGGAAAGCGGCGAGACGTTCGAAACGCGAGACCCCGTCGTAGACGAACCCATTCTCTCGGTACCTCGCTGCGACGAGGTTGACGTGGACGCAGCCGTCGAGGCCGCACAGGACGCCTTCGAGAACGAGTGGGGCAACGCGACGCCCGCGGAGCGGTCGGAAGCCCTCCTCGAATGGGTCTCCGTCCTCCGCGACAACATCGAAGAACTCGCGCTTCTCGAGAGCCTCGACGTGGGCAAGCCGCTGTCGTACGCCAAGGGCGAGGTCAACAAGGGCATCGACTTCATCGAGTACTACGCGAACATCTGCCGCGCCGAGGGTGGCAAGGAGATTGCGGCGGCGAACGACGCGCACATCTACACCCGTCGTGAGCCCTACGGCGTCGTCGGCTGCGTTACGCCGTGGAACTACCCCCTCGTCCTCACCTCGTGGAAGATCGGCCCGGCGCTCGCCGCCGGCAACGCCGTCGTCCTGAAACCCGCCGAACAGAGCCCGCTCACGGCGCTCCGAATCGCCGAACTCTCCGAGGACGTCCTGCCCGACGGCGTTTTCAACGTCGTCCCCGGCTTCGGCGAAGAGGCAGGCGCGCCCCTCACGGGTCACTCCGACGTGCAGAAGGTTTCGTTCACCGGCGAGGACGTGACCGGCGAGGAAGTGATGAAGTCGGCCGCCTCGAACATCACGCCCGTCACGCTGGAACTCGGTGGCAAGTCGCCGTTCGTCGTCTTTCCCGACGCGGATATCGAACAGGCCGCCGAGACCGTCGCCGGGAGCATCACGTACAATACCGGCCAGTCGTGCGACGCCTGTTCACGCGCGCTCGTCCACGAGGACGTTCGTGACGAGTTCGTCGAGAAACTGGTCGAGGAGATGGAGTCACACACAATCGGCGACACGCTCTCCGAGGGGACCACCTTCGGCCCGCTCGTCTCCGAAGCGCAGTACGAGAAGGTGACCTCGTACCTCGAACTCGGCGTCGAAGAAGGTGCCACCCTCGCGACCGGCGGAAACGCCGTCGAAGCCGAGGGCACCGACGACGGGTGGTTCGTCGAACCCGCCGTCTTCGTGGACGCCGACAACGACATGCGAATCGCGCAAGAGGAGATATTCGGCCCGGTCGAGACGGTCGTCACCTTCAGCGACTACGACGAGGCCATCGAACTCGCCAACGACGTGGAATTCGGCCTCGCCGCGGGCGTTGCGACGGAGAACGGCTCGCTCGCCCACCGCGCGGCCGCCGACATCGACGCGGGAAGCGTCTGGGTCAACAAGTTCTACGGACGCACCGTCACCGGTAGCCCGTTCGGCGGGTTCAAACGCTCCGGCATGGGCCGCGAGTGCTCCCGCGACACGCTCAACGCCTACACCCAAGAGAAGACGGTCCACGTCCCCATCGAGCAGGACCCGACACTCTGAATCCACCGTCGATTCTGACCTCCCACCTATTCCGTTCCCACCGACCCCGTGACGCGAGTCTGTCTGGTACTAGTTTAGATTACTCCGGTGCGTTTTGGAACCTCTACAAAATTCGGATTTCTTAGTAAGACTTATTTTATTATGGGGTGCAGTCAATCGTGATAGATGGCACATCAGAACCACATCTTCTACAAGTGGGGAGGGGGAATCGAGCCCGACCTGCCGAGGATAGACCACGCCACAGACGAGTTTCTCGTGACCGAAGACGGCGAGCAACTCATCGACGCCGCGTCGGGCGCTGCCGTAACTAATCTCGGCCACTCGGTTCCGGGCATCGACCAGATATTCGAGTCACAGTCGTCGAACGTCTCGTATCTTAGTCTGTCTCACTTCTCCCACGACGCACCCGAGGAACTCGCGCGCACGCTCGCGGAGCGATCTCCCGGTGATCTCTCCAAAGTGTTTTACACGAACTCGGGGAGCGAGGCAAACGAGGCGGCGTTCAAGCTCGCACGCGAGTACTTTCGTTCGCGTGGGAAGACCGAGAAGTCTGTCGTGATCTCCCGCTGGCAGTCGTATCACGGCGCAACGTTCGGTGCACTGTCCGCGACCGGGAACACGCTTCGACGGCGTGGCTACGAATCGTTCCTGGCCGATTGGGAGCACATTTCGCCGGCGTATCCGTACCGGTGGTCGTTCGAGGGAACGCCCGAAGAGCAGGCCCGCGCCGCCGCGCGTGAACTCGAAACGACGATTCGCCAACGCGGTCCCGAGACGGTCGCAGCCTTCATCGCCGAACCGGTCGGCGGCGCCAGCATCCCCGCGACCGCACCGCACCCCGCTTACTACGAGGAAGTCCGCGACATCTGCGACGAGTACGACGTGCTCTTTATCGCGGACGAGGTGATGACCGGATTCGGCCGGACCGGGCCGCTGTTCGCCATGGAACACTACGGCGTCGTTCCCGACATGATGACGCTCGGAAAGGGCCTCACGAGCGGCTACACGCCGATGAGTGCCGTGCTCGTTCGTGACCACGTGGCCGAGGAGTTCACCCACGACGGTGCCTCGTTCGCCCACGGCCACACGTTCGCCGGAAATCCGCTGTCCGCGGCCGTGGCGAACTTCGTCGTGGACCGGTACACGGACGACGTGCTCGAACAGGGTCGCGCTCGCGGCCGCCAACTCGTCTCCGAACTCGACGCGCTCCGAGACCACCCGATGGTCGGCGATTTCCGTGCGATGGGGCCGATGGTCGGACTGGAGTTCGTCGCCGATAGGGCGACGAAAGAGCCCTTCGACCCCTCCTCGAAGGTCTACAAGCAGGTCTACGACGCCGCACTCGACCGCGGCGTCTACACGTACCCCGGAAAGGGGTCGGTTGATGGGCTGGCGGGCGACCACCTGATGCTCGCTCCGCCGCTGACACTCAGTGAGGCCTCGGCCTCTCGAATCGCCGACGCCGTCATCGATTCGGTTGAAACGGTCTACCGCCGCATCAAGCCGGAGGTGACCACCTGATGGCGCAGAGCGAGGAGAACGCGGTCACGGCCGAGGAGTCGAACGCGGAACCCGAATCCGAGACGGCGCTCGAAACGGCCCGGCGGCAACTTGAGCGCGCCGCGGGACTCGTGGACGTGGACCCGGGTATTATCGAACGGTTGAAACATCCGACGAAGGTCCAACGGGTGGCGGTCCCGCTGAAGCGCGACGACGGCACCGTTGCAGTCTACACCGGCTACCGCTCCCAGCACGACGACGTTCGCGGGCCGTACAAGGGCGGCCTTCGCTACCACCCGAACGTCACCGAAGACGAGTGCGTCGGTCTTTCGATGTGGATGACGTGGAAGTGCGCCGTGATGGACCTCCCCTTCGGCGGCGGGAAGGGCGGTATCGTCGTGGACCCGAAGGACCTCTCGCCCGGCGAGAAAGAACGGCTCACCCGTCGGTTCGCCGAAGAGGTGCGCGACTTCGTCGGCCCGGAGAAGGACATCCCCGCACCGGACATGGGGACCGACGCGCAGACGATGGCGTGGTTCATGGACGCCTACTCGATGCAGGAAGGCGAGACCCAACCCGGCGTCGTCACCGGCAAGCCGCCCGTTCTCGGGGGAAGTTACGGTCGCGCGGCCGCACCCGGCCGGTCGGTCGCTATCATCGCTCGTGAGGTCATCGACCACTACGAGATGGACATCGAAGAGACGACCGTCGCGGTCCAAGGATTCGGTTCCGTCGGTGCGAACGCCGCCCGTATCCTCGACGATTACGGTGCGACCATCGTCGCCGTCTCGGACGTGAACGGTGGCATATACGACCCCGATGGCCTCGATACCCACGCCGTACCGACCCACGAGGAACAGCCAGAAGGCGTTATGAAGTACGATTCGCCCGCGAAGATTTCGAACGAGGACCTCGTCGAACTCGACGTGGACGTTCTCATTCCCGCCGCCATCGGCGACGTCATCACCGCGGAGAACGCGGAAGACGTCCGAGCCGACATCGTGATCGAGGGTGCCAACGGGCCGACAACGTTCGCAGCCGCGGAAATCCTCGAATCGAATGATGTCGCCGTCGTTCCCGACATCCTCGCCAACGCGGGCGGTGTGACCGTCTCGTACTTCGAGTGGCTCCAGAACATCAATCGTCGGTCGTGGTCGCTCAAACGCGTGAACGACGAACTGGAGACGGCGATGCTCCGCGCGTGGGACGACGTGTCCGATGCCAAAGCGGAATTAGACGTGACGTGGCGCGATGCCGCCTACGTGGTCGCCCTCTCTCGAATCGCCGAGGCCAAAGAATCCCGCGGACTGTGGCCCTGAGTCACCACCGCCGCGTCAAACAAAACTGTCGAAGGGCCGTCTCAGTCCTTCCAGCACGACGAACAGGTTGGTTGCTCGAACAATACCGGTCGTCGGGATGAACGTACTCACGACGAGAACGAGTGAACCGCCGACAGGAAGTACGACGCTCTCGGAGATATGCGATAAAAAATTTCGTATGCAGTTCATCCGATGGACGAAGCGGCCCTCCGGTCACGAAAAGCACTCAGAGCCACAACCCTTTGGGATGAATCCGTCTAGTTCTAGCGGATGAGAATGCGCTCGAAACGAGTCAAAAGACACCCAGGGGGGCTGAATTCATCCGTCACGGCCGATGCTAAACGATGGAGTTCGGGCGGATGACGCCCTCCTATTCCCGAAGAGGGATTCTTCGCGTGACTGGCCTCGCTTCCATCTCCCCTTTCGTCGGCGGTTTCGGAAGTTGTCGGCGCGCCGAATCCGCCACGTCCGAGTATCGGACCACTGCTGTCGCTGATTTCGAGCCGTTTTCCGAGGAAATCCGCGACCGAGCCCGCACGCTCGGAGAAACGGTACAACGGTCGGTTGTCCGACTATCGACCGATTCCGGGGGTGGGACCGGGTGGGTCGTCGATAGTGGATACATCCTTACTAATTCTCATATCGTTCGAGAAGCGACGTCGGTAGCGTTCGAAACGTTCGATAGCCGCACGGGAACGGCTACTCGTGTCGGATTTCACCGGGACCTCTTTCCGGACATCGCCTTGCTCAAGACGGACCTCGAAACCCCGCCTCCGCTTTCACTGGCGACGAATACACACCCCTCTCGGAACGATGTCGTGCTCGCGGTCGGACATCCAAAAATGGTGGGTGACTGGGTGATATCCTTGGGTCGGTACGAGCGCTACAACCCACATTCGGATTGGATAGAAGCGACGATTCCGACCGGAGATGGTAACAGCGGCTCGCCGCTGTTGCTGATGGACGGGGGCGTCATCGGCTGTGTCAATGGCACTACGCGGGAGAAACACACGATAGTGCGTGAAAACCGACCGAAAACCGTGTACACCACCTATCCGAGACGACTAACAGTCGCGACGGCAATACCAGCAGATACTATCGCGAAATGGGTGTCGAGGTGGCGATGATTCCAGAGAATGGAAAATCCGCTCCGGAACTTCCCGTATTCACCGATCAAATTCGTTGTGAATCCGTCGCCCTTCGTCGTTCGGGTGGGGACCCACACCATTGCTGGTCTCTACACGGATTTCTGCCAAGCGAATGGATGATTTCGTACCCGTGAATTCCGTCATGTCACCACTGCTGACGCCCTGGTCGGGGTCCCCTACAGCGAACGATCAGGGCCCACGTTGCAGGACCGTTACGCTGATGAGTAGTACGCTCTCACTCGAGCGAGCCGAGCGGGCCCTGCAACGAGAGCAACACCGGTCGCCAAGAACGCGATAAAGCTGGAGGCAAGCATGAGCGTGTCGTACCCAACCCCAACGGAGATCGCGAGACCGGCGAACACGATTGGACCGGTAGTCCGCCCAAGGAACGTGGTGCTGTTTCGGAGACTCATTGCGCCAGCCATGTATTCCGTGGAAACCCGGTCGCTCACGGCAGCGTCAACAACCGGCATCAGCAGACCAACGCCGACGCCGATAATCACGACTGCCGCCATCGTCGCAACCAATTCACTCGCGCCCCACGCGGCTGCGAATCCGATCGCATAGCAAGCGAATCCGACCACGATCAGCCACTCGTTCGAGAGGTAGCGCGCCAATCGGCCACTCGAGGCGGCGACGATCATCGACGCCGTTTCCGATACCAAAATCACGGTCCCGATTAGCACCGGCGTGAACGTCGTCGCGAGGACGAACGGTATCGCCGTGAATATCACGCCGAACAGCAGGAACTCGGTGATGAAGGCGACGGCGAACAACGCCAGAAGCGACGGCTTTACGATCGATCGTGCCGCGTCCGCAAGATACGCGATTCCTTGTTCACCATCGACGTGGTGGGGTTCATCCAGTGCTACCTGTGTGAATACGGCGACCGGGATTGCTACGAGATACGCCAGAAACGGTGCATTCCACGCGATACCAGTGAGCGCCCCTCCAAGCACCGGAAATAGGGCGGCAGTAGCAGAGAGAACGGCGACGTTTGCTCCCAGTACCGCGTTACGCTGAACGCCGTCGAACACATCACCGACAATCGTAACGGTGGTGATGAAGATCGCGGCGGCGGCGGTCCCCTGTGCGATACGGAGCACTAGTAAGAGCTCGAATGTCGGTGCGATCGCCATCGCGCCACCCAGCACACCAAACGCCAATAGACCCGCGACAAGTACTCGCTTCCGCCCGATACGATCCGCAAGGATACCGATGAATGGCGAAAGAACGATTCCGACAAGGAAGTACGTACTCACCAAGAGACTCGCCTGTGCGTCGGTAATTTCGAACACGTTACGGAATACCGGTAGTGCGGGGCTGATGAGTGGCACTCCGAGCGGTGCGAGCGCCGTGCTAATCAATACAGTCTGTACCGTCCGGGAATGCCACGGAACGGTTTCAGTTGGTTCGTCGACCGATGCTACCTGTGAACCGACCTCGGTTGTGTGGTCCATGGTTGTATAGATGCGACTTGCCTTGTGTAGTCATTTAACGAAAATGACATCTCTAGCCGAATGTGGTATCATCGCTTTTGAGGAGTCTCACCACCTGCGACAAGGATAACCATGTGAGAACCGTCTGTCTCTGTAGTGGTTTGGCAACCATGTGATCGAAATGGGAAACGCAGTACTTGACGAGATCTTAGAGACCAGCCTCGAATTGGATTCGAATCCGGTTTCAGCACACAAACTCGGCTCGCGGATGGAGACTGACGAACTCATCGATATCATCCGCCATCGCGAGGTTCTCGAGGCGCTCGTAACCGATTCGCTCGACCGAAAGGATCTCGAAGCGCGGCTCGACATCTCTCGGGCCACGAGTCACCGATTCACGCGATGGTTGGCGGATCACGACCTTGCGGAACGCGTCGACAACCAATTTACACTGACCGGGAAAGGGCAAGTCTACGCCGACGCGATCATTCATCTCGAACGAGACCTTCGAGCGGCCACGATACTGGCCCCACTGCTCGAGTCGATCTGTGAAGCACATCGAGAATTTGTCGTTGCACCATTCGCGGATGGAACGGTGACTACCGCAACACCCGAGGACCCGTACGCGCCATTCACCCGATTTGTTCAGCTGTTACAAGAGAGCAATTCTCTTCGTGGGTTCAACACGACTCACATGTTTCCACCAGCGCTCGAAGCGACATCCGGTCAATTGTTTGACGGTCTCGAAGTGGAACTTATTTACTTACCCGATGTCGTTGACATGCTTTTCGAGACCCATCCCGATCGACTCCGTGGCGCCATCGATGCAGGTCATCTAACGCTTCGAACGCGTGAGGCGCTTCCATACGGGCTTGCAATCTTCGACGATCGCGTCGGGATCGGCGGCTACGACGACCAGACCGGCATAATGCGAGTGTTCGTCGACTCTGACTCCGCCATCGCCCGTGGATGGGCCGAACGCGTGTTTGAGACCTACCAGGAGCACTCGAAACCGATCCCCGATTATGATGATCTATGAGAGAATAATCGTGCCTCTCGGGAGCTAGTTTTCACAGCGGTCTGATAAAAAGTCTATTACCCTGAAAGGCGTCTCAAGCGGTGAGATATTCATCATCCGATGACTGCCGTCTCACTTCTACTCATTGTTCTCGTGCGTGGATTATACATGTTTGTCCATCCTTCACTCATGCATGGTCCAGGTACGGTGGTTGGGATCGGCGACGGTGATCAGACAACGGTTCACAAGGGCTCGTGCATTCGGTGAGCGGTGCCGTAGCGGTCTCCTATTCGTGACCGTGACTCTCGTGATGGGGGTAGGATACGTTGCGATTGGAATCGGCACCGAAACCGTCCCGCCAACGGTTCTTGCAGCGTTTCGCTTCGACGTGTCCGCGGGGGTACTGTTGACGTACGCGGTCCTCTCAGGTCACTGGCGTCCACGAACGACAGTCGATGTGCTCGCGATTATCACTCTTGGCGAACTCGTGTTCGCTGGAACCATCGGCTTCCTCTTCGTGGGGCAGCAATATACTACGGCTTCGATTGCCGCTGTTGTGATGGGTCTTGGTCCGATCGTTACTATCCCTATCGCGTACCTGCTTGTTCCAAGTGAACGTCTTTCTCGAGCGGACATTGTCGGCCTTCTCCTCGGGTTTTTCGGCGTTGTGATAGTCGCCAATCCGTCACCAGCGCAAGCGGCGACGGGAGCCAACGCGGGGATCGTCTTCGTTTGCTGTGCGGTGCTCAGTTCGAGTCTCGGTGGTGTCTTGCTCAGTCGCTTCGAGACGGAGCTCTCGCCGCTGGCATTGACCGGATGGGGGGCGTTGCTTGGGGGAACGACGTTGCATGTCGTCACCATCGGTCTCGGTGAATCGACCGAGACGATCAGTTGGACGCCTGCTTCGATCGTGGTGCTTGTCTACCTTGCCGTCATCGTCGGTATCGGTGGGTACGCAGCGCTGCTCGTTCTCCTGTCAGAGGTCGGCCCTACCCGGACTAGTCTCACGTCTTTCGCGAGCCCGATCGTCGCTATTGGGGCGGGCTGGTTCCTTATCGGAGAGGTCGTCACGGTCACCACGCTGGTAGGATTGGTCGTGGTCGTCGGAGGGTTTGCCGTGTCGAACTGGTCGAGCCTTTCTCAAACCCTCGACCGATTCGGATGAAGACCAATTCAATCGGTAGAAGAGTAACGGCAACAATCATCGAGTCACTCACAGTCGCATTTCTCTGGTTCTCTATCAACTGTATCGTCCTCTAAGGGGAAAGCGTTGCGAGTCCCATCGTCAGTTGCGTTCGCAACACCGGCCATATGCTTACTCCATTCTCCACTGAACGATCTTCTTCGTGCCGGATTCGGTGTACGTCAACTGCACTGCCACATCAACGGAAGTGGTTGCTTTTTTCGGCAATTCGAACGCAACGGTCGTCGATGTCGATTCATCGGGCTTCACCGACGACGAGACGAACTGTTGCCATTTCTTGGCGGCTGGTTCGGCTATTCTGCGTAGCTTTTCGTCTCGAACGTCACGAGAACGAATGTTTTTCCCTCATTCGATTTAGTCGTCGTCCCGTCATACTTGTACGAATTGGATACATCACCTCCTGTGGCGGCGACTTCGAGACTGCTACCAACATTCGTGAATTCTCCAAAAGTAACAGTTCGAGTTTCTCCACTCGGTGTGGTTGATTCCAATGTAGTTGTTTCCGCTGTTGTTTCGTCTGTCGTTTCGCTTGTTGTGGTGCTACTCGTCTGTGTCGTCAACGTTGTTTCGCTCGTGGTCGATTCCTCTGTCTTGGGTGTGGTCGAAGTTATATTCTCCCCGCTAGAGGAGCACCCTGCGAGAAAAGCTGCACTTGTTGTGCATGTAATAAATTTGCCGCGTTTCATAGCATTTGGCGATTATTAGCTAGGGTATTTTACCACTGATAAATTATATTATATATAATTAATAATGGGGAACTAAGAGTAGGAAGAAGATTTGTTGGAGACTATTCAGTTGAGGTTGCCGTACCGATCCAGCAGCTTGACTATTTGGCGAGGAACTGCGTGCGTCGGTGACCAACCGTAAATGAGGTTGCAGGGGAGGTATGGTGCGAACGTAATGACACAAGTCGCTGAGTGGAATCAAACCAGTGGGTCACAAGGGAGCCGCCATCGACCCGATGTCGATGGTGCTTCTATCAACAAGCAACCCGTTTCATGAAACGGCGCGTAGTCGTGCCGCAGAAATACGCAGCGAACGGTAGGTATCCAAACAAGTCGTTTGCTCGTTGACGATGCTCGAGCGTCGCAGACTATGGCGACCTGACTGGTGTAGTGCGACGCTCGCGGTTCTTCTATTGAGTGCGTTGAGTATTGTTATGTAGTGCCTGTCAGTAGTGAGAGGGAGGAGAGCAAACGCCAAAATATATAGTATCATAATTATCATCACTGAATATTATACATCGTGTAGTTAGGTACTACCAGGTGGAAATACTCATTATTATTTGAATTTATTCTTATGAGTATGGGCTCAATTGATGGGTATCGGTTGGTTGCTGGTGGAGTTGCCCCTTATTGGGATTCTCGGCGGACTCTATTTCCCCCTCGTGACGAACCTACTTATAACAATGATTCTGTTTCTACTTGAGAATTTTGTGATTGCAGCAGTCGCCGAAACGATTGGTGCACGGCGTAAAGCAGAGCAGCTCAAATCGCACTCGTAAGTATCTCCTTATCGAACTATACGGTGTCATTTCATCGTAGTTGTAGAGAAGTATTTCATGCGTCCTTTGAGCAAAGATTAGACAGGGTAGAAAGGATACAAACGATCTAAACGTTGCCTCTGTTCAGAATTCTATAAAAATTCGCTGTAGACCCGAGCAAAAGCCCAATTTGTACGAGTTAGGATGGCACCGTTTATCCCACTTGACCGAATCTTCGAAAATAACAGTTCGATTGAAAATCGAAACAGTCGACGGAAGTTATCAAGAGCGGTGAACACCCTCAGCATGCAATGCGACGAATACAACGCCTGGGTTGCCTACTCGTGGGCGCGGTACTCCTCACATCCGTAGCGATGGGTGCCACAGCCTCCAGTGGCGATTCTGCAACACACCCGAACGATCGCGCGGAAAAAGAGCACCAGATTCAAATTAGTGGTGGGACGGTCCAGATCCACAACACACACCTGTCGGGGCCCGGTCTCCCGACCGCTTCGATCGAACACCAAGCGTTCACGATCGATTCGTCGACAGTCCATATCGACGGAGTAACACTCACCATCGACGGTCACACGCAGACAGTTGGCCAGACATCGATTACGATGGATAACGTCGGTATCGTTCTTGAGGATGTGTCGACGAGTTCGACCTGATGGCTATAAGCGTCAACCAATTGGATATCGATCCAAACGCAATCCGGTTCTTTTTCTGAACAACCAGTGGAATACACGGAATTATACCGAGCGATCATGACGGAGACCGATCGAGAGCTTATCGAGATGAGAGGACCCCTCGAACCAACAGCGCTTTCAGGCCGTCTATCGGGTGAGTAAGCGAATTACCGAGGAACTCCTGAAAGATATCGTTGTATTTGCTGAGTATCGACCCGACAAACTCCAAGAACGTCGTAAGATCGTATCGTTTTGCGAGTCCAGGCGTTTGTGGTCTAGTCCACTACAGTGAGCACCATTTCAACGGGCTGGACGAAGCGAGGGGTAATTATTTCTCAACATTAGATTAGTCACCATATTAAAAACAATTCAAATCGAGTATTCCTCGCTGGGAGCAGCCTTGAGGATCGTTTCGAGTCATGAATTACCCCAATATCGGACCGTTTCACTTCGCGGATCGTACTCAAGTACATCGGCATCTGCTAGTCTCGGCAAATGACTATGAAGCAACTCAATCGTAACCTGCTCACGGCGTTCAGCCGACTTTGCTCCTCTCTTCAGATCTGAAGAGACGATGTATTCAACGAGGTCGTCGAAGACAGCGCTATCGGTTGTCTTCTGATCGAAATACGAAATAATGGCACGATGATGTTCATGCTGCAGCAGGTGCACCATCTGCTCAGTCGAGAGGACTTCCGAAGTACTCGATTCCCCTGTACTCATGCGTCCTAATTGTAAACCATCCTGAAAAAGGAAAGATCCCAAATAGTTAGGGACTACGTACTAGTTCTGTGTCTCTGCTTCCCCGAAGAACACTGCCAAAAGTTTACGCTGGCTTGTTCTCAGATGCTGATGGAACGTCGGTGCCGAAACTCCGAGGGAATCTGCGACATCTTCGCCGGTACTCTCACGTGGCCACTCGAAAAATCCGGCATTATATGCCGCGGTCATGGCTGCTTGCTGACGATCAGTCAACTGGTCTCTGAGGTGTGCATGCTGTCTTCTGAGCGGTGGAAGAGACCGCTTCACCTCCTGTTTCGCTGTGAGACGAGCCTTCGGATAAATCGACTGCACAGCATCAGTGAGCGCTCGGATATCAGCATCGGCAGACGCTTCAGCAATGAGCAATCCTGTCCCTTCAGTCGTCCTCGCGTGTTTGATACGGGCACCCCGTTCGATGAGAACTTGTGGGGACGTCGACGCCCCCACGAATACGATTTCAAGAAGACTCCGCTCGGGTCCCTGCCTAATACAGCGGGCCTTTTTAACAATCGACTGGTGGCGTGCCATCTCGAGAAACAAATCGACTTGAACGTCCTCCAGCGTGATATAGTAGAGGAGTTCTTTGTTTGTTGATGGAACAACGTCTTCGAGCGTGATAGAACACTGTAAGTCAGCAGATGCAGTAACGAAAAATGCTGTTGTCTCGGTGAGATCAAAAGTGAGCTCATAGTGACTATCCGTATGGAGTAGCTTCTTACTCTCCGCAGCATGAATCGCGTAGCCAATTGTTTCGCCCAGTTCTTCGAAGACAGCCTGCTCTGGCTCACTGAATGCATCAGTCCGAGACGCGTGGACGATTAACACACCATACGTTGTTTCACCATAGATAAGCGGTACACACAGCACAGAGCAATACCCACGTGCGAGTGCTTCTTCTCGCAATGAATTGGGAAATTGGGGATCGGATTCGATCGATGTAATTAGTTGGGGTTCCTGTGTCCGGATCGCTTCGGCGGCACCTCCAGTACTTGTCTCGGCCGGTTCTACGTCGTTTAGGAGATCGAAATAGCTCGTATCAAGGTTTGCCCCTGTGCGGGGCGTAATTCCACCGTTTGGCAACGAACGTTCACCAATATACGCGTCCTGGTAGAGGTCGGACGCAGCGAGAAGTTCACAGACACTAGTTTCAACTTCGTCCCGCGTTGTCGTTCGAACGAGCGTTTGATTGATCTCGCGTATGAGTCGGTTAATTCGATTAAGCGCTTTGAGGCGATCACGGTGCTGTTCAAGAGCCTCCTCGCGTCTCTTCCGTTCAGAGATATCCTCGCCAACGAGGACAATATATTCGAGTTTGCCATCTGGGGACCAGAGCGGTGCAGCGTTTAGCGAAATCCACAATCGTTCTCCACCTGCTTGCTCAAGAATCGCTTCATAATTATACACTGGGTCACCGGTAGTGATGACTTCTGCTACTATCGCGGTTTCCGGATCGATGGGTTGATTCTGGGAATCGTACAGCGTAAAGTCATCATACAATGACGGGAGAGACAGCAACTGATCGACGGAAGCTCCAAGAATTTCACCGACTTGTTCATTTGCCCGCACAAGTTGCTTCTCTGGTGTGAAGACCCCAATCGCGATTGGACTCGTTTCGAGAATTCGTTCGGTGAGATCTCGTTCCTGCCGGAGCTCTTCTTCCCATTCTTGCCGTTCAGAAATATCCCGGAAGATTCCCTGTATGACTGTTTTCCCGTCCAATTCAGTGACACCAGAACTAACCTCGACAGGAATGCGAGAGCCATCTTCGTGGACGACGTGCTGATCCATATCGTGCCGAATCACACCCGTTGAATCACCCCGGACACCACCGTGTTCGACGTGCTCTTGGAAGTTTGCCGTATACTGCTCGGCCCGTTCGGATGGATGGAGCTCCGACTGATGCATCCCACAGATCTCATGCGGTGGTTTGCCCATGAGCGAGACCGCAGCTTGATTCACGTCCTCGATCGTTCCAGTGTCGGCATCCGCGATGAAGATCGCATCAGGAGCGGTCTCAATGAGTTTTGCATACTTTTCTTTGGTATTCTCGAGTTCTGTCTCTCGCTGTTTTCGCTCCGAGATATCCCGGATAATTGCTGTGAAAAGTCGCTGTCCCTCATACTCGTGTTCATAAAACGATAACGCCAAGGGAAGCTCAGATCCATCGGCATGTAATCCGACTCGTTCGTCGTACTCATGATCTACCTCTCGCGTATTATCGTGTACGCGTCGATAGAACGAGTCATAATAGG
Organism: Haladaptatus sp. W1; assembly: GCF_001723155.1. NCBI lineage: Archaea > Methanobacteriati > Methanobacteriota > Halobacteria > Halobacteriales > Haladaptataceae > Haladaptatus > Haladaptatus sp. W1. Next base: position 42,836 of record NZ_MEIH01000327.1, on the reverse strand, counting down.
CTTCCCGATGGCGCTCTGGAAACAATTTCAGTATTGATTGCCCGACGAGATCGTCGTTGGACCACCCGAAGAGGCGTTCAGCCGCCTGATTTGAGAATACAATAGTTCCGCTCGGTTCAAGGGTGAGAAAACCATCGAGTGCGTGTTCGACGAGGTCACGAAAGAAAGTGGTTTCAGTGCTAAGATGCGCTGCAAACTCTTCGGCAGCTTTCTCGTGATCAGGTTGGTGAGTCATGGTGGTATGCGGTGGTGTAGCACCATTTGGTGGAACGAATGGAGAACGAGGACCAATATAACACTTCGGATAATTTTCATCCGCTGTGTTTTAAATACGAATAATGGTGAATCGGGGCGACTGAACTTAACACGAATTCGATCAGGGTTGGTGCAAGCAGCGAAAGAGCGGCTTGATGCAAAGACGACCGATATTCCCTATCCAGTCCGAACACTCGAAGGGTCGATTGAAATCTCGGAGTAGCGTGCGACGAACAGAGGTCGCTTTGTGAGATAGTGACTTCGTCTCCCCTACTCACTCACGGCGGAGGCCGTTCACTCTTTGTGGAAGGGTTTTCCTGTTTCCACGACGCACTTGCAGGATCAGAATCGGTCCCGTAGGATGTCACATCCCGTGGCCACGCAGTGAAAGTAAAGCACCGGTCGGGGTGTTGCTTGACGGCGCGTTTCCACATCCTCTCGGTCACCGATGTTAGTCGACTTATCGAGGATGCATATTCATCACCGAAGCTAATGAGGGCGAGTCCCAGTGAATCGTTCGATTGTGATACCTACCGGAGTGCACGCTACCTCGTCGTGACCTATCGCTCGAATCGAAGTGCGTAGTGATACGGGGGCAACTCGATGTGAGTATCCAGAGTGAAGTCAGCGGCGTCCAGCACGGCCATTTCCGTTTTATCGGGAGTCATTCGCAGGTCGGTTGGTGGGCCTCGTGGTTCGCCCGCAACGGTGGTGGTTTCCCGCGGTAGGTCGTGCCAGTTGACGACGATGAGCCAGCCGCCCGAGCGAAGCGAGTCGGACACCTGCTGGATGAACTCGGTCGTATCGACGACACCGTGGAACGAGTTCGCATGGAAGACGACATCCACCGGTTCCGGAAGATGGTGTGTCATATCTCGAGCGTCACCGTGGAGGGTCACGATGTTCTCGATACTTTGTTGCTCGGCGAGGTGGGTGAGTTCATCGAGAGCGGATTCATCGAGGTCAAGTGCGTAGATTGGATTGGGGTCGGTAATCCGAGCAGCAGGAAGGGCGAAGTAGCCATTTCCGGAGGGGACTTCAGCGAGCGTGTGGTCGGACGTTATCCCGAGCTGACGGAGGGTTTCGCCTGGAGCCGGCCACAGCTTTCCCCACCAATCCCAATCTGGCTGGGCCGTATTTTGGAACCGGTCCATGTAGGACACTCGGTCAAGGACTTCAAAAACCCACTTGATTCGCGTTTCTGGAGGGGTGGTACAGGCACACCACACAAAGATCGACTCGGTGTCCGTCGTGGAACCAAGGTCCGACCGGCAGTCGTCGCCAGTTGTGCTCGCGCTCACGCGGTTATCGTAGTGGCTCCGTTCTGATTGGAAGGGGAACATCCCGGGACGCGTGAGTCCAAAGGCCAACTACCCGAGGATTTCAACGAGGCTGAAAGCTTCGATGGCATCGACATCGCTCTCTTGCGACCCGGTTTGGTCGGGGTCACAAAACTCCGCGTGAGTCCCCCACCGCGGTAGCTCTCCAGTCAGGCCATCGACCGTCCCAGGTCGGTGGCGCCATAGAACTGCCCGTGGAACCCGTACGGAAGGCGATGAGGCAACGGCGCTCGCGCCCGCTCGGTCACCGTTTCGGCGTCGAGACAGAGCAGTACAGACTGTTCGGTACGTCCGTTGAGCGCGACTGACAGCAACACCCCGTCGTCCTCGGTTGTCGGTAACGGCGCCGGAACGAAGATGGGTTCGCCGGGGTGGAGACCGGGTTCGGACCATCTGACGGTTGTCGGCCCGTCAAGATCGACTTTCGCGATCGCCGTCGGAAGGGCTCCGTAGTCGGCCGCCGCCAGGTACGCGTAGCGGTACCGGCAGGCATTGTACCGCCCATAGTGAATTGTGGGGAACTCGACAGGACCGCGGAGGAGGAGCGTACGTCTCACGTCGCCGTCCCGTAGCGGAAGTCGATATCGGACGAAGTTACCCCGTGGAAGGTTGGGGTCGTCTCGACGGAGATTCGACAGCGTCAGTCCGGTGATAGCTTCCAAGTCGGGATACGCCACGCAGTCCACGATGATCGTGTCGTCGTCCTCGTAGGCATTGGCGAAGTGGTAGATGAAGAACGGTTCAGTCCGGACGGCGGCGACACGCTCCCCCGTCGCGCGGTCGAAGACGTGGAACCGCGGCGGGGCCTCCCGTGGTTCAAAGGCGTCGAGGAACGTCGTTCCGCGGGGCGTCCCCAACAGGAGTCGGCGGAAGTCGACGCCGTACGGAGCTTCCGGGATGACGGCATAGTGTTCGGTCATCGCGAATGCATGTATGTACGGCGGGTGGTCGTCGAAGACTAGTCGACTGATCGGTGTAGCATCGCGGTCACCCGTCCGGCGGAATAGCGTGTAAGTGCACTCGTTCCCGAAGTCGGCGGCTAGTCCCCACTGAACGCCGTCTTCGACATGGGCATGGCCGAGCGTGATATCGCTGTTCACGCCGGTTGTGAGGTCACGTTGTCCTGTCGTTTCCAGCGTCTCTGGATCGGTCTCGAAGCCCACCGGGCTCTCGGTGACGGCATAGAGCGTGTCGTCGAGTCTGATGACGCCGATAGAAGGATTGTCCTGGAACGCGCCGGAAAGGGCATGATAGAGCCGTTTGAACGCCGAGCCGTCGGCAGGGGTGCCAGGCAGGGATCGGCGGACGCGCTGTCGTTCGCGTGCGACGCGGAAGTCGTCACTTCGGACAAAACGGTTGGTGTAGCGCACCGACCCGTCGTCGATTCGGAATCCACGTAGCATAGCCAACGCGTCAAACCAGTGTTTGAGTGGAGTTTCTCCGACCTCGAATTGTCCCGGGCCGTTGCTGATGAATTCGCCGTCGAGCCACCCCGGTAGCGTGCCTTCGACGTCGAGGGCGACATCGTGGAGTTCCTCGCATTGCGTTCGAAACCCCGCCCGCCACGTGTTCTCCATACACCTTCATCGACGTGTGTCCTTATCCGACTACTGCCCACGTTGCTGGCTGTCGTGTGAACCATCCGTTTCAAACGAATACGAGAACAGGGCAAATCCATCGAACGGCGATCACCCACAAAACACAGACCTCGGCGAGTGAGTCGATGAACGCAGAGACCATCGCACCGATGCGCGGAAAGCGCACGTCTATAATCGACTGAAGCTCAGCCGTCTCGAAGACATCATCACGACGGAAATGGATAATATTCGAGCGGGATACCGATTGATTTCTGCCTTCCCACCATAATCGGAGGCGTTTTAAATAGGAGCGAGTGACTTCTCAATGGATCTTTGAGATACGATGAGTGATCGAATTCACAGCATAGATACGCTGCGAGCAATTGCTATATTCTTCATTGTCATCGCACACGTTCAACCGTTCCGAGGCTTCGGAACGGGCGGAAATTACGTCTATTTTGTACTGGACACTATCGGTCAATTCGACGTTCCGTTCTTTTTCGTAACGTCCGGATACTTTCTCGCGGAGTCGGTAAACGTCGACAACGTAGTATCAACCGTGAGTGGTTCAGTCCAAAAACTCGGTTCGATTTATGTGTTCGGGAGACTCCTCTCTATAACGGCAGTGATAGGTCTCGCGTTATTCCAAGGCGTTCCTGTAGCGAATGCTCTCATCGCTCACGGCCTCGGTGACATCTCCGCAATTGATCTACTGTACTATGGAAACGCACTCGCCGTTCCGTTGTGGTTTCTGACGGCATTGATTTTCTCTCTCGTTTTCGTCGCTTGCTTCGTCAAGTTCGGAAAAACCCGCTATCTGTTGCCAATTGCTGCGCTCGTTCACATCGTTGGCCTCATCGGAACGAATTATCAAATGATCGCAAACGTACCGTTTCGAACACGGGACGCCCTCTTCTTTGGCTTCTTTTACGTTGCTCTCGGATACCAAATCAACTCGGGCGACTGGACACCGAACAAGGATCGCCGCCACATCTATCTTGGAGCAGTGGGCCTTCTCGCGGGAGTCCAACTCATCGAGCAGTACGCGATTGGCTACATCATCCGTGATAACGTTCTTCGTCAAGAAATATACTTGACGGAGTACACCATTTCGACGGTGTTCTTCGTTCTCGCTCTCTTCGCATACGTGCTCTCGAACCCACAGTTGGGGAAGAATACGATTCTCCCGAAAGTGGGGCGGCACGCCCTCGGGATATATCTGCTTCACGTACCATTAATTCGTCTCTTCCGAACGATGAACAGAGTTTGGCATCCGACTATCGGGGTCGACCTCACGTCGACGTTTCTCTGGCAACTGGCGATAACGCCAGTGGTATACGTTTTTTCGCTGGCAATCTATCTCTCCTTGGCGAAGATGCACATCATAGAACTCGGCGGAAGCCATACTCCGTGGCTAAACCGTTTCCGGTCACGCGGCCGGATTTCGGTGCGGGATAAACATCCAGATGAGAATTGATGCCATGTCGACGAAAGCGATTGGCTTGAGGGGATTGACGTAGGGATATTGACTTGGCCGAGTTGCAGACGAATCCAAATACACAGGTGATACCGTATTAAATGCCAGCCATTCCGAATGGAGTTTTTCGTCGCCGCGATCGATTCAACAACAGTGCTCCAGCCGAGGCTGAGATTTACAATATTTAGTTACGCACCGCTAAGATAATAGAACTGTTATATTAGATACTTACCAAAGGATTTGTAGTAGTTCCATTCTATACCCGTGCTATGACGGACTCACACGATGAACTGTTACAGCAGGTGAACGAGATGCAGGCAGCATCCGGTGTTGACCCCGAGACGCGAAAAATAATCGGGATTCTCAGCGAAACAATTAACACGCTTGGCGAGGAGATCGAGGAACTTCAACAGCACGTCGCGGAGTTGGAGGAGAGCATCGAGAAAAACGGACATCGCGAGGATGACGAACAAAGGCAAGCGTGGTATTCGGAGCGCTAACCTCCTGTACTTCCGTCCCCGTTTCGGTTCATCACCTTGTATCAGACAGTGCTGACCGAGTGATGGGTATCTCCGTGGAGAGCGAAGTCGAAAAGCGGACAGAAATCATCCGACCAAGCCGAAAACAGCGTCAAAATCCGTCAGAAGACAGTGTGTTTGATGGCAACTTCTCCGTTAGGAACGACATTGTATGCTAACTGAGGTGGAATAATGAGTACACCCGATGGAATACTTCGACTATGAGCGATCACTTGTTGTTTCATTGCAAAATTGACTCTCCAATGGTTGATCGGAGTCCTCATCTGATGGCAAATACGGTTCTACTGGTACCGCGCGTCACCGAGAATCGACTAGAGTCGTAGACAACACAGTGACGCCGGTTGATGAGTGACGGCGTTAGCTCCAACAGTCCTCCCACCATGAAAATGTATGCGTAGTGAACTACTTCCACGTCCCGCGTTCGGGCTTCCCCAGCCCTCACTTGGTGCGGTGGGAGCTTCCTGGTTCTGTGTCAGAACGTGCAGAAGTCGGTTCCACAGCGTCCACACGAGCGTCACTCGTGTGCGGTCCATCAGAACCGACGGTTCTGCGGACGGTGTGTCTTACTCCGCCATTCGAACGCTGGGAGAGTAAGGTGCTGGCGGCCAGTGAAAGGACCCACAGATGGCGGGTGTCTCCCTGTCCTACTCGCGCCCGTCGGTCGCTCGTTGCGGAAGGAGGCTTACCCGCCTACAATTCAGCTAATTAGAAATCCCTTCTGAACGCAAGTGTTCGACAGCAACGTCGTTGCCCACGGTCGTGCTCGATCAAGCAGGACCGTCGACGTTTGGAGGATTTCGTCGGTCGATATATTCGCGTCTTCGTTCATTCCTCATAGACATCAACATCGAATTTACTACGCCATTCGTACCTCCGTCCTGCCCACACGAACGACGTTCGAGAGATACCGTACAGGAGGAGCGGGAGTTGAATAAGCACCGAAGGGTAGGCGAGAATTGCCGTCCAACGTTTCACGCCAAAGAAGAGATAGATAGCAGTATATAACAGAGTGAGCAAAATCAGTGCTGGGACCGGGAATAAAAGGCACCCAATTAGTGTTATCACTGCAGTGAGACACAGTACGGCAAATGCCGTCGGATCTTGATAATGGACGATTTGTGAGAATCTGGTGTGACGCTCTAACGTTTGACGGAAACTCCCTCCGATGGGGACGGTACGGACTCGTCGTAGAGGTGTGACGTCGAGGTATTCGGTAAGAACGCCGTCGTCGCTGATAGTTCGTTGGAGGTCGTCCAAGAACGCCTGCTCATCTATCTCGATTCGGTCGAACATGACGGCACCACCCCAGACAATATCGCCAATATATACTCCCAGTGTCCCACCGAATGCATATACTGGTTCTAACAGCATTGCCAGTGGATCTTTCCCGATAAAGAACGGAATTTCCGTAACGGGCCCGTTCTGCTCGTAGTCTCGATGAAGTTGTGACAGCCAATCTGGGGGATGGTGGAAATCATCGTCCGTCCAGACGAGTCGTTGATGTGATGCTTCTTCCATTCCTGTCGCAATTGCATTCGCCTTCCCGGAACAGCTCTTTGGACTACCTGCAAACAATATTTCTACCTGTTCAGGGAGCGAGGAAATCTGTCCGGCGATGGGGTCACTTTTCGAGTCGCAAATGATGAGAAGTTCGTCTTTATCGCGTAATTGTGCGCTTAGTTCCTCACAGACGGAGTTCCAACGTGTAGTCGGGAGGAGGATGGATATCGGAGGGTGTTCTTCCATGGATGGGTGTCAGACTACAGTATGAATTGATTTACGGCAGCACCTCGGAATCGAAGCCGAAACTGTTTAAATCGGTATTCGTCAATGGGAGCAGCCCTGAGGGTCGTTTCGAGACGCGAATCTCCCCCGATAGCGGACCGTTTCACTTCGCCGGTCGTACTCAAATACTTCAGCAGCGGCTAATCTCGGCAAATGAGTAAGAAGCAATCCGATTATAATCTTTCCACGGCGTTTAGCCAGCTTTGCTCCTCTCTTCGAACCTGAAGCGACGATATTCTTGCGGCGATACGGAGATCTGAACTTCCTGCTGTGATCATCCGGTGGGGAGCAGATTCGCTCGAGATTGAGCGACCGTCCACTCATCGACGGCTTGAGAATGGGGGAGTAGAGTAGGGAAAATTACGTCATCGAGGTTCCACTATTCACCCGGTAAATCATCACGCCCCGGTTTTCGAATACGAGTGTGTACTCCGGCGACCGCACGAGCGACCGGCGCATTCGAATTGACTGAATGTGGTCGTCTCGCCGTATCGTATATTCTCCTTTTGGAACATACACGTACTCCGGCTGTCGGTCCGCGCTCTGAAACGATTGTGTGAGACAACCAGCGCTCTTGCAAGCCGATGTCGAGTCGTATAACCTCTTTTGACGCTCGAACTGGGGATTACCTTTCCACTCGACACCCCACGGACTCATGAGGCTCGTACGGTGTGTCAGGAACGGAAATAGTTCTGCAGCATCACCGAGTACGACGAACCGTGACGAGGGGAGGGTGTGACGTTTTACCCACCCCATGGCGCGTTCGTCGTGTCGGTCCATGTACGATGCGGGAAGGAGTGTTTCTATTCGATTTTCGGTGGTACTATCGGTCGTCATCAGGACACCGCCAGCGACTATCGAACTGCCGATCAGTGCGAGCAGAAGTAGTGAAATGTATCGTTCCCGGAACTCGCTTCCCAGCTGCCTCTTGGCGATCGGCAGACAAACTTCGCAGATGAATACTGCCGCCGCCATCGCCCCCGCGACGTACAGCAGTCGATCCTGCGTAAGGAGATATCCCGTCAGTAGCATCCAAGTCGGTACGAAAAATTTCCGCTGTCGGACGAGGGCCAAACTCCCGGCGACCGAGAGGGCATAGAAGAGCCATTGAGACTGTGATAACAACGGTTTGACGAACGAGTCGAAAAGGCGAGCGATTCCGCCACCGAGTCCGTCGTGTGTCCCGGCTGCAGCGGTGAAAATCGATATCCCGTGCATCGAAACGACGTGCCACCACCACGGAGCCGCTAGCATGATTCCCCCGATTGCGACCGATGCACCGAGTCCTACCCCGCTCCACGATCGGTCAAAAAAGCCGACCATGAGGAGGTAGCTAAGACCAAAGAACGCTGTGTACACGGGATGAGTGAGAATCGTAAGGGCGAACAATACGATCGACGGAAAAAGCCATCGTCGATCCTTCGCTTTGAACGTTCGTATGCCAGTGTAAAGGCCAGTGAGGACGAAGAGAAACGCCGCCGCGCGGACGATGCCGCCCGCCGCGAGGTGCCATTTGAGGACGACCGGTGTTATAGCCAGTACGACGGTGGCACTACCTGCTTGCGCCGGTGATTCGAGGAGTTCTTTTGCGAGGTAATAATAGGGAACCAGATACGCGACCGTGAAGAGTCCCGGGAGATATCGCGTGAGTGAAATCGGATCGAGACCGAGCACATCGTGAAGAACCGCGATCACGTAAAACATCAGCGGTGGATACGCGAACGGAACTCCTCCTGCGGTGTAGTGTGGAATCGTTTCCGGTAGCCGATATCCGTGCATGCTAATCTGTTCTGCGATTGCGAGATACAATCCCGCACCGTGTGCCGGATATGGATAGATGGCGAGATATGTCAGATACACCAGCGTGCCGACGGTTACAACGGCAGAAAGCCAGACACCGTCACGTTCCACCCACCCAGTGCTGAAGGACGCACGGACGCGGCCCTTGAGAGACATTCGTCTGGTCGATTGCAACGACCGGTATTGGATCTACTGGTATCGCGGCCTATCCGTGGAGACATGGTGGGTCCGAGGAATAGGTACAATAGCCACCTTAATCAGCTATTTTCGGCTCATCTCTTCGCTGTTGTCGATCTCTCATTCAGAAGGAAAATAGTACGCACTGGTGCACTTTTCCCCCGACTATTTACAACCCAGACGTGGTTATCCCACCGACGGTATCGTTTTCTCATCGCACGAAGGACAACAGTCCGCGAAAATCTTCCTCGTTATCGTGAGAACGACTTAAGCAGGGCGGCGATAACCATCGGAGTAGTCAACGAATGGAATCGCCACGATTTATCGACCTGACGGGAACGATTGAACCACGTCACGATGGATGTTGGTGTTTTATTTTCTCGGCGATTTGTCCAGGAACCGGCGTCCCACAGTCTTTGCACTTCCACGTCGGATAGACCTCACCCTGTTCTTTCACGAGATCCTGCTTGTACTCCAGGGTCGCACCGCACGTACACCGGTATGACGTGGATGACATACTTGGTAGGTCGTGACGCTATCGGATAAACTACAGGCGATGGGACCGCCCATTACGGGAGTACAGTATCGGAGATAAGAGAGAATAGGTCTTCTCGGGGAAATCGGCAGCAGTTTCTCTGTTGCCGTCACGTCGGGACCCCATTCACTCACTCATTTCGCTTACGTCCACCCTTTCCAATGAACCACCTCGAAAGCACCCCACAGTACGACGATGAGCACCGCGAGGACGAGGAGATTGAATTCTAGCGGACCGATCCACGTCGGAAGAACCCATTGGGCGGTAGTGTAGACGTACGTGTACGTGGCATCGATTCTGGCCACTAGACCATTCCCATCCTGCCCGACTGCTTTCGTATCGACGGCATCGCTTCCCTCGAGTTCGGTTATCGGTGGTCCCGACGGTTCGTCCCCGTACACCGGCCGTTCGACGTCGTACGGTTCGAAGGGAATCTTCACTTTCCAGACGATGTCTCCGCCCGGCGTCACTTCGAGAGCGCGATTGTTGTTACTGTCGACGATGAGCGTGTTTCCGTTCGGAAGTCGGTCTGCGTCCCGCGGCCAATCCAATCCCGTTCCGTAGGACCAGGTCTGTTTCCATCCGCTCTCCGTCTTTTCGTACTCGACGACGCGGTTGTTCTCGCTATCCGCGACGAGAACTGTGACCGGATCCTGCGAGAGGAGAACCGGGTTGTGCTGTTCGTTGAGGATGTCGTAGTTATCCTCCTCTCCCAGCGTCCAGCGAACGCGTTTCGATTCCCGGTCGATAAGCATAACACGGTCGAAATTCCGCGGACTGACGAGAAACGCGGACCCGTTGTCGACCGCATCGATGTCGTTCAAGTGAGTGTATCCACCGGGACCGCCCCCCGCACTCTTGGGGAAGTGCTCGCGGAACCGATACTCCCACACGACCTCGTCCTCGGAGCGGTCGTACACGAACACGCGGTTTTTCTTGCTCAGGTCGGCGATGGCGTACCGATCTCCCCCGAGGTAGTCGATGTCGTGCGTTCCGGGTGGAATCTCGAACTTCTTGAGTACCGTCCCAGTCCGCCAGTTCATCTCGATGGCGTAAAACGTCACGTCGAACGAAAACGCGGACTTGTTCATACTCCCATCACGTGCGACGAAGAGAACGCGATTCTCTCCGAGCGGATCCACGTCCATATATCGGTCGTACTTGCTGTGTATCCAGACCGGTTTGTTCGTCGCCGTGTCGAACGCTACCAATCTCGCCTGTCCCGTCGGGAACTCCTTTCCCTGTGCGGAAACGAACGTGACGTCCTTGACCGGGATATCGTTTGCTCGTCGATTTGCGTCCTTCGAGACCGTCAAATCCTCGTGCATCAATCCGCTCGTCGCGACAGGTGCTAGAAGTACCAGCACGACGATAAGGATCGACACTCGAAATTTCTGGGTTGGCATCCACCACCAACAACGGGCTCATTAGGTATTAATCAACTTACAGTATCGCACCGACAGAGGCGGTCGTTCGCGACCACTTCTATTCTCACACTTGCCAAAAAGAGAACCATCACAGAAATTCACGAAGCGATGTGGAACGTGAGAAATCGATATCAGAGCCGGTATTCCCCTTCACATAGCTATCGTACTCTCCCATCGATGTGAATATCTTGATGGTCTTCATTTGGAACACTGATTCGATAACTCGTTTCGATTTTCGGCGTCCGAGTTCTGCAGAAGTTCGGAGATGACGGCGGAAACGATTTGCCACGACGCGCCGGACAGCTCTGTCGACCAACTGTACATTCTCTCTTCCTCGCCATCGATGGTGAGTTTCCCGGATGAACAGCAATTCCGTTATCCCATAGCTTCTTCCCAACTAGCTCCTTACAAAAAGAGTGATGGAGTACCGCTACACCGGCAACGCTCACCACAGCTTAGTCGCCGCCTACGAGGCCGACGAGCCTCCCTTTCCGGTCCACGAGCCGCGGGCCGCCCCCGAGGCCTCACACGCGAGCACTGAACTCGATCTCCTTCACCGCCTCCTCTTCCCGAGTTGCTGGAACGCCTACGCGGACCACACCGACCCCGATGACGTTCGAGAGACCCTCACTGAACTCGGCGAACAGCTCACGCGAGGTTGTCAACTGTACGCTCCCGGCGATCACCCCCGGGACTGCATCAGCGCTGTCATCGACGAACTTCCCGCCATCAGAGAGCGCCTCAAACACGACGTCGAAGCCGCGTATAAAGGCGACCCCGCTGCGAAGTCCTACATCGAGGTAATCCGTGCGTATCCGGGATTCCACGCCATCGTCGCGCAGCGTGTCGCTCACGAACTGTACAAGGAGAGCAGGCAGGAGTACGCCCGCGAACTCACCGAAGCCGCGAAAAGCGACACGGGCATCGACATCCATCCCGGCGCCGAGATCGGAGATTACTTTTTCATCGACCACGGCACCGGCGTCGTCATCGGCGAGACCGCCACTATCGGCGACTGGTGCCGACTCTACCAGAACGTCACCCTCGGTGCCCTCCACTTCGAAGAGGAGGAGGACACCGACCACGCACTCAAGAAAGGGTACAAGCGCCATCCCGACATCGGCGACCACGTCGTCATCGGTGCCGGGTCGAACGTCCTCGGCGCCATCACCGTCGGCGATCACGTCAGTATCGGCGCAAATTCCTGGATTACCGAGGATATCCCTTCGAACACCACGGTGTACGTCTCCGACCATCCCGACCAAGAACGCAAATCGAACGGCCGCGAGACCGAAAACTAATCAATCTCGCTTCACCGTCGTGGGGGGGCAACCGCGTAATCGGTACCGTGCTCACGGTAGGCGCGTCGGATAACGTGTCTGCATCAATGACAGACGACAGTGTGCGATACCAGAAAGAGAGAGAGACACGCGCTATCGGTATGTAGAGGAAACGACCGACGACGATATTCTCGTGGCGACCGGGGAGTCAGCGTTTCCAGCGGTGACGACTCAGTGGCTCACAGGTACGCGAGCAGAACGGGAAACCGTTATCCGGTCGCCGTGATATCTGCCGAGTATGGGACTCCTCCAAGACGTGCTGTGCATCACGGGCATCAGACACGACTACGGCGACGTGCACGGCGGAATGAAACGCTGTCGGAACTGCGGGAACGTCGAGGAGACCGAGTAGTCCGCGGAACGGGCAGGCGACCACACACGCGAGGCCGTTCTGACGAACCGAACTGACATCCCTCCGCCCGAAGGGCCGGGTAGTATCACCGACTCTCGGTGATACTCAGGTCTATGTTATTTGGGGATCACAGTGGTAGACCGCTGTATGCCTCCAAATGGGTCCGCTTCCAACGGAAGTTCTCGTCTCCCGACGGACGTACAGACGAGAGTTCGATACTGGGGGCCAGCAATCGCCGTGAGTCTGACGACGTTCATCGTGGTCATCAATGCATCCCTTATGAACGTGGCGATTCCCACGATGGTGAACGAGTTCGATACCACGGTGACCGCGATTCAAGGGGCGGTCGCGCTCTACTCGCTGGTGATAGCCGCGCTGATTCTCCCGGCGGGTACGCTGCCGTCTCGGCATAGTAGTCGTCGTGTAATGACAATCGCACTGCTCGTCTACGCCGGTGGGACGGTTGTGGCGGCGATTAGTTGGAATACGACGGTCCTCTACATCGGCTGGTCGTTCATCGAGGGGTCCGCGGCCGCCGTGTTGTTTCCCCTGACGTTCACCGTATTGACGGTCAGTTACGAAGACGACGACCGGGCGAAGGCATTCGGACTGTTGGCTGGCGTGAACGGGGTCGGGTCAACTCTCGGACCGATTATCGGTGGTGCACTGACCACGTACGCCAGTTGGCGGTGGGGATTTACGCTCCAACTCATCGGTGTGGGAGTTATTCTCTTCTTCGTTCGGTACTTGAATCCGAACCCACTGTCAGAAACAGGCGAGTCGCTGGACAAAGGCGGGACTGCTCTGTCCATCGTCGGTGCAACGTCGCTCGTCACCGGATTCCTTCTCAGTGGGAAGTACGGGTGGCTACTCGTGAGGCGACCGTTTTTCGTCGGCGACGTGCAGTTCAACCCGTTCGGCACGTCGCCGACGATCTGGTTCCTCGGGGTCGGACTGCTCGCGTTCGCCGCGTTCGTTCAGTACGAACGCCGGATGGAACGCGCCGACCGGGAACCGCTCGTTCCGCTGAACGTACTGACGAACCGCTCTTTTTTGTCCGGTGTCATCACGTACAATATTCGATCGATAATCTCGGCTGGCTTCATGTTTATTGTCCCGGTCTATCTCCAGGCCGTGCTCGGATACACCGCCTTCGAAACCGGGCTCGCGTTGTTACCGTACTCTCTCGCGTCGGTTCTTTTTTCGGCGTTTACTCCCGGTTGGCGGAAGTACATCTCGCCAAAGACGCTCATTCAGGTCGGCATCGTCTGTATCGGCGTTGGACTGGTGCTGTTGTACGAGCAGACGGGGCCCGACCAGACGATCAGCAGGATGATTTTCCCGGTGGCACTGTATGGTGCCGGTGTCGGACTCATACTGGCACAGATCACCAATATGACGATGTCGGCTGTCCCGACCGCGGACTCCGCCGAGGCGTCCGGCGTCCTGAATGTGAGCAGTTCCATAGGATTTTCCCTGGGGACGGCAGTCGTCGGCTCGTTTTTTCTCGGACAGTTCTACGGCAGCGTCGTCGACGGCGTGCTGCGCGTACGGAACGTGACGGTCTCGATGAAGCAGCGGTACGAGTTGATAATCGCGCTCGAAGATGCGGCAGAGACGGCAACCGAAGCCACGCAACGGCAGTTCCTGGCCCAACTCACTCCGTCACAACGTCGATTGGTCAAAGGTATCTTCGAGGCCGCGATGTTCGACGCGCAACGGGCGGCGCTGCTTCTCCTCGTACTGTTCGTGCTCCTCCTGATTATCGTATCGACGTTCTTGCCACGACGGATTCCGGAAGCCGACGAACGAACCGACCAGCCCGAATCAGAGTAGTTTGCTAGATGATTTGGGGGTACTATGTCTGTACCATCAGTGGTTACATTGGAATTCTCTGCCGTGGCTACCCGGTGAGAGGCGGATACGCTCGAAACCGACCTTCTATTCGCGCACCGACGGCTCGTGGGGGCGCGAAGATGGAATCGTTGACCGAAGGAAGTCGGGGGCCGCGCATGTGCATCTGATAGCGGCAGCTGAAATAGTTACAATAGTTGCATTAGGTGATATAGGTGGCTATTCCCGACCGGTCATCCGTCCCGCGCTGACTTCTCGTGAAACCACCACAATTGCTATCATGACTCGTGGTGAAGATGTTCTGTTATGCAAGCTGCACGGTGGCATGGACAACATGACATTCGCGTCGAAGAGACGGAGGAAACGAGTGTCGGGGCAACGGATGTGCGCGTAGCGGTCGATACGTGTGGCATCTGTGGCTCCGATTTGCACGAGTACGCGGCGGGACCCATATTCATCCCTGAAGGTGAGCCACATGCGGTTTCGGGTGAAAAGGCGCCCATTACGATGGGACACGAATTCAGCGGTGTCGTCAGCGAAATCGGAGCGGATGTGGAAGATCTTAGTGAAGGAGATGCGGTGGCGATCAATCCCATTCTCTACTGTGGCGAGTGTCGCCAATGTCGACAGGGAAAGTATCACCTCTGTGACTCTGGTGGTTTCATCGGTCTCTCCGGTGGCGGCGGTGGGTTCGCCGAAAACGTCGTCGTGAGCGCGGAGCAAGCAGTCCCCCTTGGAGAGGATGTTCCGCTCGAACACGGTGCGCTCGTCGAACCGTTGAGTGTCGGGCTCCACGCCGTTCGTCGTTCTGGTATTAGCGCTGGCGACACTGTCGCGGTCTTCGGCAGCGGTCCTATCGGCTTATCGGTGATTCAGTGTGCACGGGCGGCCGGTGCCAGACGGATCTTCGTCTCGGAACCTCGGGCGGCCCGCCGCGACCGAGCGGCAGACTCCGGAGCCGACCATCTCATCGACCCGACTGAGATAGATGCTGTCGACGAAGTACGCTCATCGACTGACGGTGGCGTCGATGCAGCATTCGAAGTCGCTGGCATCGAAGCGACGTTCAACGCCGCGCTCGAAAGTACCCGACCGGGTGGAACCGTTACCGTCGTGAGTATCTGGGAAGAGACGGTGAATATGCCTCCGAATACGGTCGTCCTCGGCGAACGGACGCTCACCGGAACGCTCGCATATCTGGGAGGGCCGCGCTCGAACGAAGAGTACGGGATGGTTATTGATATGCTCGCGGACGGGACACTCGACCCCGAACCGCTCGTTACCGACCGCATCGAACTCGATGATATCGTTGACGAGGGGTTCGAATCCCTCCTCGACGAAAGGAGCGACCAAGTGAAAATCTTCGTCAAACCGTGATTTTTCACCGCAGCTCATTTGACATCTCTATCTGACGGGCTCTCGACGACGCGGCTGCGGCAAACGCGGGTGCCGTCGTGGTTCACGGCGGGGCGACCCACGATGGTATCCCGAACACGTTCACGAGAAAGTACGACGAAATCGTGGAGAAAGCCGAGGTCTCGTATTATGTTTTCGAGGTGAAACGGATACACGATATCGACGCGTGTCTCGCCGATATTCCGGCGAAAGCCGCCGTCAGGACACACGTGGGCGATTAGGACGTCGGTCACCACCTCGATAATCGATTCTATTATTATTCCTCCTGCGAGTGTGCAGTTATATGACGATTTCGCTGATCGTTCGAGCGTGGGGAATCACGCTCGGACTCTTGGCCGCCACGCTCCTCGCGGTTGCAGCTGTCGTTCGGACTGGTGCCCCCCTCCCTGTCGTCGGCCTCGGTCTCTTCGTGTTCGGTATCATCGCCTTTCTGTCGTACCGCTCCGGTGGTCGCTACGAGTTCGAATACGAACACGCCAGGCCGTTCGACCCCAATGAGTTACCAGACGTTCAGCGGGCGGTACTCGAAGTCTGCGAAACCGCCGACCGTCCCGTTCCCCGAATCGTCCTCATGGAGATGGACGCGCCGGGTGCCGTCGTCGGCTACGACGACGGTGAACCCGTCGTCGCGTTCGACCCGCTCCTCCCGCAAATCGTCGGGCGAGTAGGCGTGAGTGCGTTGTTCGCACACGAACTCGGTCATCTAGGAACGGATATCCACACGGACGCGATTCGTGCGTACACTCCCCAGATACTCGGTTTCAGCGCGTTCTGGCTCGTCGTTCTTGCAGGACGCGGCCCGTTCGTAGCCGCCGTCGGCTCGCTGTTGTTCAGCGCGCTTGCGTTCATCGAAGAGCGACCAATCCGCCTCGTTCGGTATGCATTCGGGTTGGGTGTCGAACCACTCGCACTCGCGCTGAGTCGGTATGCGAATCGAATGGAAGAGTACCGTGCGGACGCCTACGCCGCCCACGTCGTGGACCCCGAAACGCTCGCCGATGCGCTCTACCGAGTCGCAGCTATCGCAACTGGCGAGAACATCGAGGATATTGCTGGCCCGGTTCCGTGGAACACGGATCGTTCACTCCTCTTTTCCTTGTTCGCAACCCATCCATCGATAGAGAACCGCGTGGCTCGACTCGGCTGTGATATCCCCACGTGGGCCAGTCCATATCGTCCGCGTCAAATCGCATAACAACACAGTCGGGGTGTCACTCGGTGTAGTACCGCTGTGGTTCGACGAGAGAAGTAAAATCGAAATCGGCTTCGAGTATCCGCATTCGGTCCGTAGTATCGACGGTTCGTCGATCATCGGTCGTGTATTCGAGCAGTCCGTGGTCGACGAGCTTCGGCAGTTGAGCGTGTGATAGCGATGTATACACCGGTTTCATCGACTCCCCATTGACCTCCGACAGCGGGACATCCGCTTCCCATGCAGTAGTCTGGCGCGCGAGTTCGGTGAGCGTCACCGGATGGTTCTGCTGTCGGAGATACGCTAAGACGAACTGGCGACGAGGGTTTCGAAGTACGTCGAAGACGATATCTGGCGAGAACGTCCGTTGGTTATTCGGTGTTTTCATTACTACACAGGCATATGATACGAAGTGGAGTAAAACCTTCTCCAATTCTCACGTGCTGAAAACACATTTATTACAATCCCATCGAAAAGAAACATATCGTGGCACGTCCAACTCGATTCGGTCGAAACCGTGAGCGACTGTTTTCCGCTGCGCCACCCCTCGCTAGTGGCTTCCTCGTTTTGCACGGTCGGCGGGAACTGTCGGTGCTCGCCGACCATCCGGAAGTATTTCGCCACCAGTTATTCGACACGCAATTAAACCCTCGCTCAGCGTGGTAGTAGTATGAGCCGCACGCGACTCCGATTCAACCGACGCACATTCGTCGCGCTCTTGCTCCTCGGCGTCGTGCTCTCCGCGGTCCTCTGGGCCGCGGGAGGTACGATAGACGACGTGAACCCTTCGGTCGACGCCAACGTGACCGAGCGCTACCGCTCCATCGACACGTTCACAGGCACGCGGACGGTCACGATGCGGACTAACGGCACCGTCACATCTCGAAACGTCGCCACCGTCACGCTCGTCCCGGGTACCGACCGGAAACGAGTCCGCTTCCAAAACGCATCGGATCGACGATACGAGCTGCAGGTCTCGAATGGTTCGACGCTTTGGCTCCACGATATCGACCAGAACGTCGTGACTACCGTCGAGTTGACGGGACCGCCGACCGATTCGCAAACGGCTGTTCGACTCCAACGGCTCGTCGCAGCTGCAGGGCTGACCGACGACGCGGGGCGACCCAAATCCATCGGCGTGTCGCCGTTACCCGCCTTGCCGCGACACACCGGCGCCACCCCCCAGATGGACGGGAATCGTAGTTACGTCGTCGAGTTCGTCAAGACCGAGGCCGTCGGCGGGCGAGATGCATACGTACTCGATATCACTCCCGCGGACAACCGGAGCGAGGACAGCTACCGACAGCGGTTGTGGGTAGACTCCGAGCGATTCTACCCGCTGCGCAAGGAGACGGAGTGGACCGTCAACGATACCCATCGGTCGATGACGACGACGTACACCAACGTGACGTTCGACCCGCAGGTGTCGGCGGACACGTTCCGTCCCAGGATAGACGATAACACGACGGTGCGGCGGCCGGAGACCCCGAACACGGAGTGGTATCGGAGTCGGGCCGACCTAGAGGCGCAGAGTTCGATTGCGGTGCCGGACCCGACCGTGCCGTCCGCGTTCGAACTGGTCTACGCGACGCAAACGACCGGCCGCATCGAGGGGGTCGGACTCCGGTACGCCGCTGATGGGCGCGAACTCTCGGTTGCGAAGTTCAACTACACTCTCGACATCGAGGAGGACGAACACGACGTGACGATCGACGGACAGCCGGCGACTATCGACCACGGAACGACCAATTCGCTCTCGTGGAACTGCAACGGCTACGGCTACACTGTCCGGGGAACCGGTGTCAAAATCGATCTCATCGTCGAAGTCGGCCGTTCGGTGGGCTGTCACGCCTAAAATCGCGCGAATTTCCGGGTCAGAAACTCGCCCTATTTTTATATTATCTAACGGTCCCTTCATCGAAATGCGATGGGTGCCAACGAATTGATAGCGTGCAGCCACACCGGAAGTACGGTGATGTGCCCTCTGACAGCACGAGGCTACCCATCGCGGTCACCGTTGACGTACCAGCCCCTCCAGAGTAACGCCGTATCGCTGTAACACCCCCGTCATACTCCCGGAATCGGTCGCCGCAACCGTCCGCGTTCAAAACCCATGGACCTATTAATCCGACAGGCAGTCATTCGACCGAAACGTGAGTGAGGATCCAGCGCTGGGTGAGCTTCTCGATATCCTCAGCGACGAGTACGCCCGGGAAATCCTCGCAGTAACGAGTATCAAACCAATGTCCGCACAAGAGCTTGCCGACGAATGTGAGATGTCCAAACCGACGGTCTACCGCCGAGTGGAACGGTTACAAGGACACGGACTCCTCGAAGAGCAGACCAAGATTCGGACCAGCAACAATCATTACAGCGTTTATACGGCCACGCTATCGGAGGTCTCTATCGAGTTGGACACCGGGTCCTTCGAGGCGGCCGTAACGCGCATTGACGAATCGTTTCCCGGAGAACGGGAGAGCGACACCGCCGACCGCTTCAAGAAGATGTGGGAGGACCTCTGAGATGGCACCAGTGGCCACCGTCATGGATTGGGTTATCATCGCGCTCGCCCTCGGGTCGACGCTCGTCGGTAGCTACGTTGGCTATCAGGCCTACCGTGGGTATCGCCGCCACGACAGCCGAACGATGCAAGCACTCTCCATGGGCCTATTTTTCCTCACAGCCGTCGCGTTCAGCATCGCCTTCGTCGGTTCGCTGCTACTCCGCGAGGGCTACCTCGGTTTGCAGTACCAGCAACCCCTCACGCTCGTCACGCGACTGTTTCAGTTCTTCGGCGTTCTGCTGATCGCCTACTCGCTGCATTCGCGCGGTTAGCCCATAGCGGAACCGGATGCCCGGGGGAAACCGATTCCAAGGCCCGTTCTGTCATCGCTACGGTAATGGATGTTCAATCGAAGTGAGCACTCAGTTTCTGCTGGCCGACTGTCCACCTGGTAGGAGAGTTTGTTGATTGTTCAACAATTGTGCGATATGCCACCGAGTAACATCTAAAACCTATTAGCACACCTTGCTTGAGCAGAGCGTATGGAGAACACGTCATCGTCACGGCCAGGGCCATCGATACGAACGACACGTCCAGACACCGAGTCGATCACCGCTGCCGTGGTGACGGCGGTGACGGAAGCGAATGGGACGGAGCCTGCGACGCCCCTCTACGAGGTGATTGACCCAGATGCCCTCGAAGCGCTCTATCAGCATGGTTCACCGGAAGTGAGCTTCGAGTATGTCGGGTTTCACGTTACGATTGATTCTGATCGCACGGTTTCCGTTGCTGACATAGATCTGTAAAGTGCTACGAGTTGGAGTTGTTCACATCCGATCCATTACCACCGTCACCGAGGCTCTGTCCTGCCCGCAATAGTGCTTCGTGGTGAGGGTGTTCTGTGTACGAAACGACCTGCAGTGAGGAGTTGTACTCAATCACGCCATAATCGACAAGTTGGGCAGATGGAGATGATGGAGACGAGTTTACAATTGTTTCAGAGCGTATATTTGGCGCCATCGCCGTCTGCTTCGGAGTGACGTGGTAGTCCCCCTTCGACTAATGTCTGTGCGTGAAGATCAATGCGCGATCGTCTTCGACGCCGACGCAGAGGTCGAGTTGCAATGAGAGGTTGAGGCTCGTCGGGTTCTGCTTGCAGACGACGAGGTCTTCGAATGGTTCGTCGCATGCCGGACATGCCACTGAAACCGTGTTCTGGTACGACTTGATCGACTGGTTCTCCTCCTGGGGCGTTAGTGACGACACCAGGGACTTGAGGTCTACCTCGTCCATGCTCGTCGAAACGAATTTCTCCCTCATAAACGCTTTGCAGGTTCAGATCGACCAGTCTGGGACCGAATCTCCACTCGATCGGCTCGCGGTTCATCATTCCACTACAAGGGAATGAGGAGGAAAGTAGACGCGAAGGGGATGCGCCACGAGACGACGGGAGATTTTCATCCAAATTGTGGGACTAATGTGAGCAAGCCGACTATGGCTACGAACCACTCGATCTCGATTTGAGCGCACTTCGTACTCGAACAGAAGTATTCGTCGACCGAATGGATGCACTCGTAGATCAGCTACAAAAGGAAGACTGAGGAAAGTCAGCAGGTCGAGGACAAGTATCTCAACGTCCTCGAGCACGCGAAGAACGTCACCAAGACGAACGACGTGATGGTCGCACGGTTGGGCTATCGAGAGGTGGCGACGCACTATAACTGTCAGGGATGTTGTGCCGGAGACAGAGGACGTAGTCAGTATCTCCAGTACTGCACATACCTATCACCCACCGGTCATAGACTTCGAATAAGGTTGGGCTTCGATGACCCCAACAATGATGCCATGGCCGGGCGTTAACCTAGACGTTATGCTCAAAGATTCGCTCGAGGAGGCATTGAACGAACAGATCAACGCTGAACTCTACTCGGAGTACTTGTACCTCTCGATGGCGGCCTACTACGAGGATGAAGGTCTGCCCGGGTTCGCGTCGTGGATGCGGGCCCAGGCCGACGAGGAGAATGCTCACGCGATGCGAATTTATGACTTCGTCATCGAGCGCGACGGACGAGTTACTCTGGATACTATTGACAGTCCGCCAAAGGAGTGGTCCAGTCCATCTGACGCCTTCGAGGCAGCCTACGAACACGAGGTCGAAATAACCGAGATGATCAATGACCTCGTCACACTCGCCCGTGAAGAGAACGACAACGCGACCGAGAACATGCTCCAGTGGTTCGTTGCGGAGCAGGTCGAGGAGGAGGCGACAGCACAGGCCGTTCTGGATAAACTCAAGCACGTCGGTGACGACGGTCCCGGCCTCCTGATGGTTGATCAGGAACTCGGCCAGCGTGGTGGCGCCGGAGGAGACTCGGGCGGAAACGAAGCGTCCACATCTGAGCCCATGGGCGAATAATCAGAGACAGTGGCGTCGAACTTCCTACGTCACATGATGAATAAGCGCGTTCTATTCAACAGCGTTACTGAAACCCATCACCAATTGGGGGTTTCAACAAGGCCGTTGCTCAGCGTTTCACAACCGAACGACGCCAAACTAGACTCGGAATACTGTCCTAATTCCTGCTCAATGCATTTCTCAAGACACCCCATGGGTGACACCACACTCGCTGTTGCACGAACCAACACCCCTCGATAAAACCCAACATCATACTCACTCAACTCCTCACTTGCCAACAGCACCCGCTCCCGCGAGCACTTTCCGCCGTCAACTACCACTGAAGAGGACGAGCGGCACGGACATCGACGGCATTGATGTCACTCGACTCCAGTCATATCTTACGCAGACTGAGGTCACGTTCGCCCTCCTATTTGGATCCCATGCACGTGGGACGGCAACACTGACATCCGATGTCGATATTGCACTCCACTTCCCGGACCGAGGATGCCCGTGAGGTCCATTCGTTACTCATCGGCGAACATCCATAGCCATTTTCTGCGTCAAAATCTGTGGGCTTTCTCTCCCATCGTCGATATCGAATCCGACGAATTCCGGGCCGTATACCAATACGTCTCCTCACATCCGAATGAGTACCGCTACAAATGAGGGGCATCGTGTCACCAAAAAATTAGGAAAGCATAACCGTCCGCCGACCCTCCTAGTAGTGAGTACACAATGGACATTTCTGAGATAGTTTCAACAAAGTTCACCGAGTTCGATATCGGGGCACCCCTTTCGAAGGTCGCCGGTGCGTTCGAGAATCAAGAACTTGAGGCCGTCGTCGTTACGGACGGCGAGGAGTATCGTGGCGTCGTCAGCCGCCGACAACTGGCCTCGTCGTCCAATCAACCCTCGGCGAAGGTTGGTTCACGGGTGCAACACGTCCCGACCGTCGACCGGACCGAGGATGTCCGTGAGGTCGCACGACTCATGATCGGGAGTAACGCCAAGACGCTCCCAGTGCTGGACAAAGACCGCGTCTTTGGTGTGGTGACCGCAGATGCCGTCCTGGAGGCCGTGAGCCCGTTTCTCGACGCGGTGACCGTTGACGATGCATACACGACAACGCTGATCAGTGCGACCCCGATGACCACAATGGGGAAAGCCCTCAACACGCTTCGAGAAGGACGTATTGCACACCTTCCGGTCATTGATGATGGCGAACTCGAAGGCATACTGAGTCTGTACGATGTCATCGAATTCACGACACGCGGCGGGAACAAGAGCCAAGGTGGTTCGTCGGACGAGTTTAGTGGTCGCGGCGGGTTTGGTGAGCGTGACGGTACTTCCGACCGGATGCTCGATCTGCCAGTGCGGAACCTGATGTCCGATGCAGCTGTGACGGTTCAACGAGACACACCGCTCGATGTGGTAGTCGAAACGATGTTCGATAAGGAGATTTCCTCACTTGTCGTCACGGCTAACGAGACGGACGAACCGATCGGAATCATCACAAAGACGGACGTCATTGAGGCACTCACCTGGGAGCAAGAAGAACGACGTCCCGTGCAGGTGTTCGGTCTCGAGTTACTCGATGAGATGAACTACGATGACGTTTCTGCGTTGATCGACAGCGTGACCTCGAAGTATGGCGAGATGAGTGTGATCAAGGCCAGTATCGAACTGCACGAGCACAAAGAAAAGAGTCGAGGGGTGCCACTGGTGCTGGCACGGATTCGACTAGTCACTGACCGTGGTTACTTCACCGCTAAAGGGGAGGGTTATGGCGCTACGCATGCACTTCGTCTCGCCGCGAACGCGGTCGAACGCCAGCTTCTCAAAGGCAAAACCTACGGCCAATCGAAGAAGCATCCGGACACAGAGGAACAAGCGCAACTGTACGGCTGGTGGCTCGGCGGGTAACGGTCTTTACTTCCAGTACACGGAGGCCAACTGTTCCGAGTGATACGATTCGCTTGCTAGATCCCCTATGATGGGCTCGGATCTTCTGTCGTTGAAAGATATGCCGTGAGGTCAGTCGTCGTGATAACACCGATGACCGCCTCTCCGTCGACAACCGGGAGATGGTCAAAGCCGTGTTCAATCATTATGTCCGCCGCAGTTTGAACCGATTCACTCGCGGTCGTTGTAATGACGTCTGTACTCATAACAGAGGCAACAGTTGCATTCGGATCAGGATCGCCTTCTGCGACGACATGAATGAAATCAGTTGCAGTGATGATCCCTTCGAGATGGTCGTCATCACCAACGACGACTATCGATCCAATCTCGTGTTCGCGCATCGTCTCGCCAGCGTTCTGGAGTGACGTGTCGTTACTTACAGTGTACACCGGCGAAGACATGAGACTCCCGACGAAGACATCGTCCATTCAAGTAAACAGTATTCCTGCGGGGATAAGAGTTTGCTTCTTTTCACGGAGGTGGAATATCTCACATGGAAACGAGAGTATCGTATCTTCGTTGAAATACCAAGTGATGACCAAAAGCTGCTCACCAGGATCTCGCGACAATCGAAGTCGGTGATACCTGGACTACCGGAATGGAGTTGCTCACTGTACTTCTATTCGAAATCGGACGTGCAGGGTTCCAAAGTGAGTTGAACGTCCCAGTAAGCGAGTGGATTGTTAACTTGTGGTTTTAGTAAATTCTGCTGAGATAGAGGTAACATAATTCATCGTGCCGGAGCACGTACTAAGCTATAAGGATGAGTACTGCTGTGTAAAACTGGAACCAACAGTGGTTGTCCCCAACAGCGAGGAACACAAAATGTCTGACACAATCGCTTCTCTCCGGTATGGGAAACCACAGCATGAGGTTCGATCGACTCCACTAAACGAACAGCAGTTCTATGGTGAGCCCCAGCACGAAATGCCTGGGCCAATTAACATCGAACTCCGAGAGTCTGTTACGTACCTTCGTCTCTGGAGATACTACGCGGAGAAACAGCGACAGCGAGAGGTCAGACCGAAACGTCCGATGCTCTACTCTCGGTAGGCAAATTTCCTTCCCACTATTTTGGCACGAGGACGCGATAATTACTAGCGGAAAATGTTCCAAGTGGCGGCCACAGCGTTATCCCTCTCGTCCACCTAAATATGGTATGGCGGACAACAAAAAGAGCCGAGACAAGCAAGCCCGTGACGAAGAGAACCGCCAGCGAGCGTGGGAAGTTGAGCAGGCGCGTGAACGTATGGACGAAACTGAACCACGTGACGACCAGAACGAAGCAGATGAAGCTCGATACGAGAGAGAAGAAAATTCGGACTCATTCCGTAAGTGTCACCGTCGTGGGTGCGACGACCCCGCGAAATTCGTCGTTCTTGAGCGCTACCAAGAAGAAACGGGTCACGGAGGCGTTGAGGCAGAGGCTAATCTTTGCCAAAGGCATACTACTGAAGAAAGTCCCACGAATCTTGATGGCGTCTATGCAGACTATGTGTTTCGTGTTGACCCGTTACCAGAGACAATTGATACAGACAGGGCGTGATTTCGTTGGGATTCCACTCGGCTTGATCGGGTATAGTATCGGACGAACGCTCACTAACTGACTCGATAGGTAGTCTATCCTGCATTCTCGCTCGGCCGTGACTCACACTGTGAAATTCACGCAAATGCGTTCTGGGACTTGCAGACGTATCTCGGACTTCGAGAAAACTTAGCGGCCAATGAAGGCGCACGGAGTTTCACACTCGAATTCCAACGAGACCGAACGCCACTCGGACATACTCATCGAACACACCTCCATGACCTCTCTATCAACGAAATCTGCGAGATGAGGTCCACGTGTTGGAACAGGAAGAATCCGCCGTCCATCCACTCGTAGGTTACCGTTCCTTCTACACCTCCTGAGACCTCCCACGTTCCGACCAACCTGTTAGTCGTTCGAGTTTGGCACTCCGCTCGGGTACGTCCTGGGCAGTCTCCTCGAGATTCTCTCCAGTCATCGGCTCTTCACGATTGTCTAGAAGACGCGATACGGCATCAACAATTGCCAGAACTGTTCGGCGACGTCAAAACGTTGGTCCTGTTGGATTACGCGTGCGTCGATGCGTCACCGAGAAGCGTCACGACGTCCTCTGGCATCGTGACCATCGGCCAGTGGCCCGTTTCCAGTTCGTGTCGCTCCCAACCGTACCGCTCCGTCAGATCGCGAACCATCTCGAGAACCGACTCCTTCATTCCGTTCTTGGTGCACAGCACGTAGGTTGATGGATGACTAGATGCGTACTCAGTGCGTTGAAGTGGCGTCGATAGCGTCCCGACTGGCTGCGGAACCGCCTTGGACCGCATCCACCGATCATCTTCGTTCGAGAGGCCGACCCAGCCATCGGGGTCATCCGGTAAAGGCCACCGCCACCCGTCTCCCAGTTTTTCTGCGTCGGTTTCAACCAGTTCACGATATGCGCTCCCACCCATATCAAACGCCGATGCCGCCCACCTGGAGACGGTTCTCCGGTCGCTCACCACACACTACGCAGACATCCCTGCGTACACGGCGATCGCACCCTCATCGGCGACCTCGATATGATAGTCGTCGAAGCGAAATGCAACGGTTCCGACGCCATCTTGATTCTGCCCCATGACCTCTGGCCTGAAGAAGGAGTTTTCGATCGCAGCGACATCCACACCCTCGTACAGAACGGGCTCTTTCAACTCGTTTGGCGCAACACTCTCCGCAACAGCAATTGCGCAAATGATTACCGTCGTGAGATCATGACGCCCATCGCGGTCATAGTGGACTCGCTGAACGAGCTGCCAGTCATCCGCGGTCAAAGCTGCTTCAGTCAAGGTTCACCTCGTAAATCTCGATCCCCCACTCAGAATCAGACGCATCGCGACACGCCCACCCGCCTTCGACGTCGTCGCCAGTGACCTCTGCCTCCCGAATCAGGCGTGCGAGTGCACCCTGGAACTCCTCCTCGTCCGATATCTCACGAGGTGACATGCCCGTCCCATCTTCACGGACTGTAATCCCACTACTTGCCAACGCCGTGACCCGGTGCCCGTCACACGTGAACTCGAGACGTCCATCCCCATCCTGTGGGCCGACTTCCGGAGTGACTCGAACAGCTGCTCTACCGTCTCGGGATCAATGGCAGTGTGAATCGATGCTTCCACGTCGGTCCGGTCCTGCTCACTGACCGCTGCAATTGCGTCAACGATCGTCCTCGAAAGGGATTCATTCCCATCCCACCTGCATGTCACATGACGCGTCCATGCAGGACTCTTGAGTCGCTGGTGAGCTGGTCTCTCCTCTCAATATCGAGAGTATTTATATGGGCATCATACGCTCGAGCGAGAGTGGGCACCAGCGCAGACTCACTCGAAGGGTTTCCCGCTCGGCCCGAAGAGCAGTTGCTCGACGGCGATTTTGACGCCCTGTCGCAGGCGTCGGGATAGCATACCATCGCTAAGGCCGATCAGATCGGCCAGGTCCTGCTGGGTGATCTCACGCGGGACGTTCCAATACCCATTTTTGTACGCGGTGGCGAGTGTATCCTTCTGTTCGGACGTGAGCGGCCCCTTCTCCGGCGGCATCAGCGGATTGTACAGTTCGACGAGTTTTAGATCGATGTTCTGCTCTCGGCAGGCTCTCCGAAACTGATCCAAACCCGCATGGTTCCGGAACTGGAGCCGAAACTCCCAGAAATCGGACTGCTTTCACCCGATTGTTCGAAACAACCGAGTTCGACCATCGAAATCAACGTCAGTTGGCACGCTAAATATGTGACACGAAATGCATATTATCGACTCAAAGGTACCCAAGGGGGCTACTACTGCTTACGATTTTAGGAAGGAGTAGAAGCAATACCACAGTGACGGATTCAAATACCCTGTCCAGAGGATGACAATCAGATTCTTCACGATCACTGGCCGCCGTCAGTGGCTTCGCCACTCCCCGTCGTGTCGTCGAAATCATCATCCGTCTCTTGAACTGTCGTCGGACCAATTTCGAGACCGGACGTTGGTTCCTCACCCCACAGTTGTGGGACAACGACTTGGAGGAATTGGACGACGATGACCATTAGCAGCGGCCCGAGGAAGATCCCATACCACCCGAACAGTGACGGCCCGAGCAGATAGGCGAACATAACGAGCGAGAGGTAGAACATCTTTCCCGAGAGGTACGGCCGGATGTATATTCGGACGACGTTATCGAAATTCTATTGATAATTAAGTCTTTTTACATTTACGGCGCCAGTTGTCGATAATCGACGCTGCCGTCTCTTCCTCGTGGATCTCACCGAGTGTCTCGTCCAAGGACGCAGCTTTGAACATTTCCAGTACTTGCTCGTTTACCCCCGCCAAACGGAGGTCGATTTCACGCGGCTCGAGGGTACGATGCAAGTCTTCGAACATCTCCACAGACGCAAGATCCACCATGGGTGAAGAAGACAGGTCGAAGACGATGAGGTCGACCGGCGTCCCGCGCTCGTCGATTCTTTCTAAGAGGTCGTCCTGAACGCTGTTCGTGTTCGCGTAAAACAACCCGGCATCTACACGGTACACGAGCACACCCGGCTCCTCGACCGCTTCCGAGTGTTGCTCTCGGCTGACGAATTGGTCGCTCCCTGGAATTCGGGCAAGCACCTCCTTTTTGGGGTTGCTCGCCCGTGAGATGGCGATCGCGAGCGAGAGGAAGACACCGATGAACACGCCCCAGAGCATCCCGAGGGCGAGCACACCGAACAACGCCGCTAACGCGATGAAAAATTCGCTTCGACTGATGGAACGAAGTCGTTGCATCCCATTGACATCGATAATGCCAAGGACGGCGACAGTAACAACTGCTCCAAGAGTAGCATCTGGGAGCGTCGTGAACAAGCCGGTCAGAAACAAGAGGACGAGGACGAGAACGCCGACGATCACCGCGCTGACGAGCTGCGATTTCCCATCCATCGAGTCGTTGAGCGCCGATCGAGACATGCTCCCACCAACGACGAATCCACCGAACAGACCGGCACCGACGTTCGCAGCCCCATCCGCGAGGAGTTCTTGATCGGGATCTGCCCGGTAGTTGTTTCGACGTGCGAACGTTTGGACCGCCCCGATTCCTTGCACATACGAGAGGATGAAAAGTGCCAAGGCCACCGGGACGAGCGACTCGATGACGCCGATCGATGGGAGGAGAGGAACAGTAACAGGGGGAAGCCCACTCTGGATTTGGCCGACTATCGTGACACCTCGCGCTTGGAGGTTGAGTATCGACGACACGACGATGGAGAGCAGGACGACGAGGAGCGCGGTCGGTGCGCGCGGTAAAAATCGCTTGCCGAGCAATAGCAGGACGATGGAGACCAATCCGACGGCAACCGTTGTGGACTGTGCCTCGTTCAGGTGAGTGATGATGAACCCGACGCGCTGGAAGAAGGTGCCCGAAGAGCCTGAGATGCCGAAGAGTTTCCCGAGCTGCGTAGAAATGATGTAGAGACCGGCACCGGATGCGAAGCCTGTGAGTACGGACCCGGAAATAAAGTTCACGAGGTCACCGAGTCGGAATATCCAGGCCAACACGCAGATAATTCCAACCATGATTGTTGTAGTAGTGACGAGGGATATGTAGCCCATCGCACTCCCTGCTGCGATGGGGCCCACCTCCGTGAGGAGCAAGACAGCAAGCGGAGACGTCGGACCGACGATCACCTGACGAGACGAGGCGAAAAACACGTACGTAAGAGCACCCATTAGGGCGGCGTACAGCCCTGTCTGAGGAGGTAATCCGGCGAGCGAGGCGTATGCCAACCCACCAGGGATGACCGCCGCGGAGACTGTGAGACCCGACACGATGTCGGTGCGGAGCCATGACCGGTCGTACTCTGGAAGCCACTTCGTCACCGGAAGATCCGATTTAATTCCTTGCGTGATCCGTTGTGAAACACTATTGCGTGCCATGAATTTCCCCTCCCCCGATTTTGAATCCGATCAGGATACGGTGTCTGGGGCAAAAAATGTTACCAACAGAACTCATTTGATATTCTATCATTTTTAAGTTTTGATATTTTTAACAAATGGAGTTTAGGGTCTTCGCCCAGTCTACCATTAATTTCATGTCGTTCTGTCTCCGACATCTCGTCAGATTGCCATTGGTGACAATGTACTTATATGATACAAAAAACGAAAATTACAAACAAGACAGATTATTTTATAGAATACTTATCATTTTGGCGCGCCTACATCTAGGAGATCATGGAGATTAACTGGAGAGCTGTACTTGACGGATTCCTGACCGCGTTCATCCTCGGACTACTTGTCGTCTGGTTCGTCCCGGTTACGGCAATGTCGGGACTGATTCAGGCGCTCCCTGGCCTCATTGGCGGGTTCGTCGCCGGCTACATGGTTAGTGGTGGCGGACGTGGTGCTGTGCACGGTGGTCTCGCCACAGTCATTGGAGCAGTCGTCCTCCTCATCGTGTGGTCTGTGTTCGGTGCCCTGTTCGCCGGTCTGTTCCCAGCATTTACAGGGCTCGCACTTGGCCTGTTAGTCCTGATCGTCCAGGCGATTCCCGGGGCTATCGCTGGTGCCTTCGGTGGCTGGGTGAAAGGTCGCCGTACCGCGACTCGTGAGACTGCTGGAACCACTCGCTAACGAATAACGACCAACCATTACCAGTTTTTCCACCGCGGTTTCACCAGTAACTACTTTTTGGCTTATTCACTGTAGAACTACTGAATCTCCCAATTATATTGTCAATTGATCTCTGCTCTCAAATCAAATCTGGCAAGAACGACTGTTCTGCTATTTTTAATGTTGCAATGATAACAAATAATATATGAACAGTGAAATCCGACTTTACTGAGATTGATAATGTCTCCTGCTGATCGTTTGGAGAGACAATCGTTAAATTGTTGACCACGAGCTTTGGCTGAGAGAGATGATTTTCTCACCAATCGACTGGTATTCACTTCCTCAAATGAAAGCCGAAACAGATAGAAGTGCGGAATGATTGTTAGGATGACACTATATACTGAATAGCACGTATGAATATGCATGCGTCTCATCCAAGTTCTCATTCCAAAGGGTGATCGAGCGGATGTCCTTACGGCACTCGACGAGGAAGGGATCGATTATGCCGTCTGGGAGGAGACCGGTCGCGGCGACTTTGAGGCACTCGTATCGTTCCCAGTTCCCGAGCCTGGCGTTGAACCCGTACTGGATAAGCTGTACGCAGCAGGAATCAAGGAAAAATCATATACGCTCGTCATGCCGACGGAGACGGTCGTCTCCGAGCGTATCGGGGCACTCAAAGATCGATATCGAGGGTACCGTATTTCGCGTGACGAACTCGTTGCACGTGCCGAGGATCTTGCGCCTGCATCCTCAACATTTTTCATTTTCCTCGTGGTGAGCACGCTTATCGCAACGACCGGCTTGCTGCTCGATTCGGCGGCGACCATTATCGGGGCAATGGTCATTGCACCGCTGATGGGACCGGCTATCTCGGCCAGTGTCGGAGCGGTTCTCGCAGATTCTAACATGACATCACGAGGTGTGCGACTTCAAGTAACAGGGCTCCTTGCCGCAGTCGTGACGGCGGCTATCCTCGGTCTACTATTGAGAGAGACAGTTTTCCTGCCGCCGGTTGATATTCGAACGATACCGCAAGTCCTCGAACGAACCTCACCGAACTTCCTCTCACTCTTTCTGGCGCTCGGATCGGGTGTCGCCGGTGCTGTGAGTATCATCCGGGGTGCTGGATCGTCACTCGTCGGGGTTGCGATCGCAGTAGCACTTATCCCTCCTGCAGCTACCGCGGGACTTGGTCTCGCGTGGGGACATCCGGGCGTCGTTATCACTGCTGGTGTTCTCGTGCTGGTAAACCTACTTGCAATCAACCTTTCGGCGCTCATCCTGTTGTGGCTTGCTGGCTACCGCCCCGAAAAGGGTGAACAATCTAAGCAAGCTCGCAGAGCAGTTCGCGTTCGAATTGCCACGATTGTTCTCGGTCTTGTCCTCTTGTCGGTGGTTCTCGGTGCTGTCACCTGGGCCTCATTCGAAGTTGGAACTGTTACGAACAGCGCACACACAGAGACTGAAGCAATGTTTGACAGCGGTCAGTTCGGTGAATTAGCAGTCGAATCGGTGAGTGTCAACTATAATGTCGATGAGGTGCTCCTCGGGAATCCAGCTACCGTGACCGTCGTGGTGGCACACGGGCCAAACGCGCAGCTGCCAGCTGACCTCGCACAGCGTATCGATGATCGTCTGACGAAAACGACCGGAGAAGATGTTGTCGTCGATGTCGAATTTGTACGAGGACAGAGTTCAGCTTCGAATTAATGCTGTGAGAGATACAACAATAGCGAACTACTCGCTGTTTACCACAGAGAGACCCGAATAGTCAGACGTCCATCGAGTGATAGAGACGGTAGAAGCAGAGTTTCCGGATACTCACCGGTCGCCTCACTCGTTCCACTAGCGGACACGCATAGATCGAAAAGGAGATACCGGGGTGTTCCACTTCCGCTGTGGTTGGCTGAAGACTTTATCCGTCGGGTACCAAGTGTCGAGTGTAGTTAGCGTAACCCAGCAGACGATGTGGATTCTCGTACTCATCCCAACCCATACACCTACATCGGCTGCTCATTCCCCTTCTACACCACACTACGTAGTGGCACGAATAGGCCCTGGCCGAGGGTTTACCTATGAGGTAGATGAATTGGAGAGTACCAATGGTTCCAAATGGGAAATCACCACTCTCCCCACTTGCGCAAGATGCCCTTGACGCGCTCGCGAGAAGTCTCCCAGAAGAGCGAGAACTCACTTACGAGCAAGCCTATTCGATTTTGGACGATGAAGAGGATCTTGGACGACCATCTGCCGAGGATATCATCGAACGGCTGCACGATAAGGGCCATATTTACGAAGTCGAGGGGAAGATTCGACTCACGGATTACGGTTCTGAATAGCGAAGTCGGTCTCGAGAGAAGAAAGCGTCGTACTACATCGCGAAGTATGGAACGATTTTCTTGATTAGCTAGCTGGACATGGATTTCCATCCGTATCGCGTTGTGTTCCGATCGGTTCGTAAATGAGGACGGTGTTGTCGCTCCGAACAATGACTAGATAGTCCTCGACTGTGAATCGCACCTCAACGTCGCTCTTTTTCGATGCACTTGCTGTAATGATGTTTTCGAGGGCATCTGGGTTCACGTATTCGTACAGCGAGAGTGTGGTCTGGCCACCTGCTGGCTCTATCACGTCAATGAGTACGTCGACGACACTTGTAATGAGTTCCGAACTTGATGATTCGAAATCAATCGTCTCGGAGGCGACCAATGCGTATTGCGGTGATGGACTCGGTCCAGAGTGCTCTGTAGTGGAGCCGAACCAACCAGTCGTTTTCGTTCTCATTGTGTCGCTGTTCATACTTTCTGCTAGCTCCCCAGAACCTTGAGTAACGGCTGCTTACTACAGAATTCAGTAAATTGAAAGAAAGCGCTAGAGATCGAGTGTGATGGACGCTGTCCGGTTATTTAATCGAATTATATAATGAACTCAATCTATGTCTGACGAGCTTATTTGGTTCTTCGTGCCATTGATAGAGATACTCTCTCACAGAGACCAGCACGATGCCATCGTCTGGCGCCATCATCCGACAATGTCGTCGTGCTTGGATGTGAGATTTCCCTCTTTCCCTACCCATCCTTCCCGACGGGCTGAATACGGTTTGTTGTTTGATCAGCGATTTCGAATGTGTTGCCCCAGCGTGCCTGAATATCCGTGATGACCTCTCCGATTACATCAAAGAAGTCCTCGGGATAGCGTCGATCTTCTGCATCATCGGTGGTCGCTGCTGGAAACGGATGATAGTGATCGCGAGCGTTGTGTGGATTGTCGTGCCGATCCCATCGACACTCTTTCCGGTCATCTTCCCATCTTTCCACATAGTGGATGTAGAAATTGCCATCGAGCTGTAGCTCGATATCGACATACACACGTGAGATATGCTCCGGATACGCGGTTGCATCAAAGACGACCTCGACGGTCACCGGTTTGTTCGATGGAAACGGGTTAACCTGCGAAACGAGACTTATGTTTCCGAGCTTTCGTGCAACTCTTCGCAGAATCTCCTTATTCGGTGACTTCCCGTCCATCTAATCACGAATGATTTTCTGAGAGTGCGTCTGCGCCAGAATTCGGTTGGTTGGACTGCAGTCGTTGGAAGAACCGAACCATATCTGCAACTTTCACCGTTCCCGTTTGTGCGCTCGGCGTGCCATGCCCGAGTGCCTCGACAAGCGTGTCGATTTCTTCACACGCTGCGTTCCACTGCCGGAGATCGTCCATCGTCTCATCAAGCTTCTCGTAGCCGTGCTCCTGCGGGACAACCTCACCAGGCGTTTCGGCTTCATAGGTCTCCTGGAAGGACGAGATGGTGTCACTGAGTTCCGATAGTCGATTGTTTAATTCCTCAATGGTGTACTCGCGCTGCAGGCGATCGATATTCCGCCATTCGAGGTATGAGTCGTTCCGACCATACGTCACGGGATTGTCGCCGATCTTCTTCGCGACTCCCATCTCTTCGAGGAACTCCAGATATTTCCGTGCGGTATCTGGCGCAACTCCCGCTCGGTCTGCAATCTCAGAGACCCGAAGTGGATCGTTCAACTGGAGGAGTACATCGTAGACCTTCTCGACAGTCGTTCGACTCTCGAGTTCGGTTTCCCACTCCGATGCTAAGTCTCGTGGAGAGTCACTCATGCTGCTCACTACTCTATTAGTCTACTAGACCAAAAAGATTTGCTAGTTCACTACTATAGTAGTCATACTCCGAATCATGTATGGTTCCTCTTTGGAATCAAGTGGCATAACGATGATTAATATAATATTCCAACTTGATCTTGTTCGATGCCTTCTCTGTCGAGATTAATCAGCCAAGCATGAGTTTTTGCTGATATCATGCTGCCCTCCAAGCAGGTTGCGAGTATTCATGACGAAAATTAGACCGCAGGGATGCGCACTTAATCAGCCGAGTTTGTCTGGGGAGTGGGAGCAACTGATGTCGATTCAGGAGAAATATCGACGGGGCCATTCACGAATAGTGCATGCCCGATGAGGAGGACGGAAACAGTTGCACCTCCAGTTCCGACGCCCAAATTGGCGAATGAGACTCCAACGGCGACACCCTCTGGAAAGCTGTGGACGGTGAGTGTTCCGACGATGAGCGCTACCCGTCGAAAATCCGCCTCTGAAATCGTTTGTGGATAAAAATCGTACTCCCCGAGGAGATGACTCGTGCTGAAGACGAGAAGTACCCCGACAATGACTCCACCAACAACCTCTACGATGGGTCCTTGACTCAGGCCTTCAGGAAGCAACCCAAAGAGTGACGATGATGTCATAATTCCAGATGCGAATCCCCACAGTATCACGTACCAACGGTCGCTCACATCTTTGACGAAGAAAAACGGAATTGCACCAAGTCCAGCCGCTAACTCCGTGAGTAAGGCGGCGATGAAGACGAATATGTACGCTTCCGTTGTTGCCATCGTTCTAATCTTCCCTGTCTAAGGGGCGAGAATTCCACGAAGTGGCTATTCTGGCTACGCGTTTTCTCCGGTTTCAGATACGCTTCGACGTCTCCGTTGTATTTCATTCCCCCTCGTACTTTTCGCCTGCTGAGGAAAAAATGATGGTGGAATATAACTACTAGCGAGCTGTAGAGATTTTCTGGTTCTCTATAGAATCTCGGAGAACTCGCTTCAGCCAGAAAAGCTGCTGTATCGTCCCTGCGTGATTTGTCTCTCCTGTTTAGAATCGTCGCGGTGGCAATCGAAGTTCGTCTAGCACTGGGTGGTGTTTTGCATTGTAGATGAGTTTGATATTCTCGGTAATCGGGACGCCCACGCAGGTGAGGCGTGCATCGTATTGCTCGATCATCTCGTCCGAGAGGATCGTATTTCCTGGCATGGCAATTTCACCCTCCTTGAGGATCACGACACAGTTCGAACACGCACCGCCACGGCAGGCGAATGGCCACTGAAACCCGCGTTTTTCGGCTGCTTCTAATATCGATTCATCGATTCCGACTTCGATTCGACCGAAGTCTTCGGCGTCAAGGTCAGCGTCGTGCGATTTCTCGAAGAGGTCGTCGTCATCGATATCCCAGCCATAGTCGTCCAACACTTCGTAGTTGAGATACTCGACAGTCGCCTCGACGGGAGGAGTGAACGGTGTTACCTGGCCGTAGTGGTATCGTTCGGTCTCGTCGATGACTTGTGGAAGTGGATTCGAATCGAACTCCTCGAACCACTCCTCGATGGTAGTCTCTGGCCAACCGTACCATTCGGAAAGAGTGGATATTTCGATTCCTTGTTTGTACCCAATCGCTACCATCAATCGCTCAGTGGTTTCTTTTTGTTGAACCTCACCCAGCCATCTCCGAAGTTCCCCGATTGAAATGTTGTCAAGATATTCCATAGCATCGTCAGTCACGCTAAGCGCTTCAATAAGCAGAGTGGGCGATGGGTAACTGTCCTATCTTCG
Organism: Haladaptatus sp. W1; assembly: GCF_001723155.1. Classification (NCBI taxonomy): domain Archaea; kingdom Methanobacteriati; phylum Methanobacteriota; class Halobacteria; order Halobacteriales; family Haladaptataceae; genus Haladaptatus; species Haladaptatus sp. W1. Next base: position 6,361 of record NZ_MEIH01000327.1, on the reverse strand, counting down.
AATACAGTGCCATATTCCCTTTTGTCGACTCTTTGTGCTCTTCGTGACATCCCAGCTGTGACGAAAACAACGAGTTCCAGATGGTGGAACCTCTTAACTGCGTTCCCGAATTCTCCCCTGCATCGATTGTGGATGGAACTTACATCGGTATTTCCTCATTTTCTTCGTAGCTGTGAACCTGACTGACTGAGTTGCCCCTTGTTGTTTATCGGCGTTCGTCTGTTCGAGAATATTTCCGCTGGCATCGAGGATTTGGAGCTGGTGTTGTGCACCATCAAGATTGATCCACGATATTTTGTATTTTGTCCCCGTTCGAAGCTCTAACGATGGATTTTGGTCACCGCGTATCGACTCGGGTAACTTCCCTTGCCATCCGGATACTTGTCCACCGAGAAGGATCACCCGTTGATTCCCAGACGCCCCGCCCTGATCCTGGCTGCCACCATGGTGTTCGGTGCCTGTTTGTTGGTGATCCGTCCCGGACTGATTATCACCACTGTTCCCGTCTTGTGCACTTGCGAACCCTGCGGTACTAATTCCGATAGCTGTCCCCCCGAGACCTTTGAGAAGCGTTCGTCGTGAACTTCGAATCGAGGCGTTCGATTCACTCTGATTTTCTCTCATACCTATCCCCGACTGGCTGACGCCGACGGATTCAATAAAAAGTGAGTATCGTTCCAAACGAACAGCACACTCCAAGCGGTCGTTTGATCGATGTAATCAAAGTTACTTTCTCACCGATTGTGTACTGGGATATTTTAGTGAACACGGGAAGATGGGTTCTTTCGAGTAATTAGGGTGATTCGACCGAGTTGCCTTCCGATTTCGTCGCCCCGAGCATAACGATAGCACCACCACCTGCAACCACTGGAAGGAGATACGTACCCGTTCGATAGAGCAGGACCGCAGCCGTAGCCGCCGGAACGGAAATCGGAGTGAGGGCGACGAGGAGAAGAATGTATGTAGCTTCGATTCCACCGGCACCCCCTGGAAGTGGTGTGATACTTGCAGTGATGGCAAGTGGAACAACGAACATCACCACTTCGAAGGGCACCACGTATCCGATTGCATATAACGACAACCAGAGCGCAATCACCAGACAAAGCCAGCCAACCGCCGAGAATGCGAGTGCGACACCGAGTTGTCTCGGGTCGCGAGCAATCCGTTCTAGACTCCTGATGAAACCATCCACTCGCTCCGTAACGGCGGGCGTTCCGAATCGATCTGACTCGCCAATTGCTCGCTCGATAGCCTGTTCTACCCCCAATGCGACACGCTGGAGTGTTCCCTCGAGCGAAACTCGCCGCCGCCATGCAAGGATACCGAGTGTACCGACGAGGACAACGAGGCCGATGAATAGTACCGCGGCGAGTTCGATTCGAGGGTTGAGTGTCGCTCGGAAGAGGAAGTATACGAGACTGATGGTACCAGTCCGACCGACGGAAGCACGTTCAACGCGTCCACACTCGTGACAGCAGAGAGACTCACTTCGAATCGGGAGTTCGTCGCACGGGAGACGATGAGCGCAGCGAACGGTTCGGCACCAGCTTGTGCGAACGGTGTGATGTTATTTGCGAAGACGATACCCAAATACGTGCCAAACGTTCGCAGACGTGTCTGGGAGACTCCGAGTAGGGAGAGAACGACTGTGAGGCTGAGACTCCAGACGAAAAGCCACAGGAAGGCAGCGGTAACAAGAAGCGGGAGCACCCAGAGACGTGCAGAGCGAAATGCATCGACAACGGCAGAAAAGCCGACGACGGAGACTAACACGAAAATGACGATCGCTGCACCCGCAAGCCCAAGTCCAACTGCCCGAAGATTGACTGTGGATGTCCCCTGTGCCATCGTTGCTTCGTCGACGGCCAACAGTATAACGGTCCGTGATAGAGCGAGAGATGGGTTCCATTCACTAATATCATCTTGATGTCGATAATGCAGACAAGCGACGTGTATCGTGTTGTTGAGTGAATCGCGCGAAGATATCGATTACTACTTCCGTTCTAACGGCTCTTTGAGTTCTGTCAAGAGAGTACGGATTCGACGATTACTTCGAATGTACGACAACCATCCACTGACGAAGAAGAGAATATGAATTCGATCGGTTACATAGTTTGGCCCGGCACTGTCTAGATAAGGACGAGCAGGTTGAAGAGCTAGTGATTCATGCTACTCTCAAACCTGCTCAACAAGAGTTTAGAGACGGCTACGCTTGAATGTTGGGAGCGTGAGCGGACGGCGACGCCCGTCAGGGCGTTCGCCGTCCGGCTCCACGCGACCGGTTGTTCGCTCAGGGAAACAAAAGGGATTCTCGCACTCCTCGGCGTAAAACGGTCGCATCAAGCAATTTTCCAATGGGTTCATCGGGTATCTGACAGCGTCTCCGACCCGCCGTCGGCGACGCCGACGCGGGTCGCGGTTGACGAAACCGCTGTCAAAATTAACGGCGAGTGGTCTTGGGTGTACGCTGCAATAGACATAGAAACAAAGTTACTGCTCGATGTCAAAGTGTTTGATCGGCATGGGACCGATCAAGCGGCTGCGTTTCTCGGCCAGTTGGCCGAGAAACACGATCTCTCGGACGCTGTGTTTCTCGTTGATGGCTACGGCTATCGGACTGCCCTCTTTCGAATTGGGTTGCGCGGTCGGCTCGACTACACAGAACGAAACCTGATCGAAAAGTGGTTTCACACGCTTAAACAGCGGATCGACCGCTTCCATACGTCATGGGTGGGCAGTCGGCCAAGCGTCCAGCAGTGGCTTGAACAGTTTGTGCATTACTATAACCATCAGCGACCGCATCAATCGCTTGACAACCGAACACCTGTTGAGGAGGAGCTTAACTAGACAGTGACAAAAAATTAGAATTATCTAGTATTCGAATTTGATTAGTGAGAAGGTATACAGTTAGATAACAGCGAGCAATTGCTACTATTCAGTTCAAATGACCATTTCCGTAGAGTTTATGAAGCAAGTTTGTGGGTTAGTACCACGAAGTGGCGACTCATGAAAGTACTCTCGTGGAACTTGAATGGTGAAACTGCTGTCTCTGATTCTCAATTGCACAATCAACTTCAGTTGCTTAACGAGAACTGTGGGGACGTTGATGTCTTCATGTTTCAAGCTGTGAGGAACGACTCTACGAAAAACGGGGAGTGGGACATCCATCTAAATGGGCTTATCGAGTACTTTGAGAGTCTTTCTAGAGAGTATTACGTTGCACACACTGGTGATTGGTCGCGTGAACTCATGGCGTCGGACGTACAACCTCATTCAGAAATCAGTGGTACGCATAACCGCTGTAACGTGACGGTCAGTCGGTGGCCAATTGAGAGACGGCCACTTAATCTCAAGAATCACGGGCATCGAAAGCCACGAGAGCTCAATTACTACTACTCACACTTCCCGGAAAAGATGCTGGTTACAGCAATCAATACCGCTGCGGATGACACAATTGAAGCATCGACGATCGAAGTATGGAATGTTGCGATCATCAACGGATCTAATTGGGGTGAAGAAAAGATCAACATGCTTAAGACGGTGTATGACCGCATCTATCTTCAAAATAAGAAGGTCGGTTATCCTGTGATTCTGGGTGGTGATTTCAATGCACCAAAAGAAGAAACGAGTGAGAAGCAACTCATCCCGCATGGGAAACCAGCGTATACGCAGTACCCATTCTACGGCGACCCCTATTATTTTCAGGAAAATGGGAAAGCGGCTGTTGAACAGACGTTCCGACAGCGATGGGAAACAGCAGAGCAACAACTTTTCGACAGTGGAATTGGTGAATGGGGAATGCAGGACACATATCTAGCGTCTTCTCCCGAGGTATACGAAGCGAGTACCGAGGAGTATACTCATATCGTGCATAATGGAAATCCGTCGAGAAAACGCTTGGATCACATCCTGGTTTCTGATCAGTTTGCCGTGCGAGGATGTGAGATTTGGAATGGACAAAATGAGTCTGTTAATGGGTTTGAGAGAGATAATGGGTATACGAGTGATCACGCTCCGGTAGTTGCTGACATAGAGATTGGTGAATAATCCCGGGGGTCGAACGACGTATCCGAGAACATAATATTGGAACTGATAAGAGCGCTACCCGGTTCACGAACACCTTCTCACCTGTTTCCCTTGTAGAGTTGATTGGGCGAGATACGAAAAAAGAAGTGGAAGAGTTGGAAGCGTGCACGTAAGATTAGCAGGTAGGAGGGACTTTTTGTGTTTACTGGTATGGTAGAGAACTGATTTCAGTCTCGAAAATAATCTGCTGCCTTTTACTTTTGTGTGATTGCGTTATCTCCTCGTGAATAACTACGAGCGTTACACTGTCATAACGAACCCCAAGCACCCAGTGTAACGCACACTGAATCCTTTTTTATCTATCGAATATAAGGGGAGAAGAAAAGATCGTTACACTCCACAGTAATCGAGTAAAAATTACGAATCAAAACGGACGCAATTCTCGTCTGATCCTCATCTTCACGGCTACTGTGAGGGCAGTGGTGTTACGCCCGTCTGTAGAAGGGCGTTACCACCGCGTAACGCGCTCCGTGTCTGTGAAGCCCAGAAAGTGTGAACGACTGCTATACAAACCCGCGATCCGTGCGCTTCAACGAATCGAGCTCGTTCGGTGCATAGAAGCATCAAAATAATTTGGAAACGCTCATTTACTACTTCCACCTAATACAATGGTACGTCATACCATGTCAGAACAGATGCCGGCAGAAATGCTCCGACTGAAAATCCAACTGTGGCATCCAAACTGCTGGACACTACAAGTGACTGAACAAACCCAGGCGGGGCTCCTTGGCCACGGCGTTTTCACCACGAATGACGGTCAGGCAAAATCAAGATTCACCGTCTATGGGGACTCTGTCTCTGAAATCGAGGATTTGATTCAACAAACGAGAGAATCGCCTTTGACTGACTCTGTTCGGGAAATTCAGTACAGTTACGACACGAGTCAATCTCCTGTGGCAGCCCCCGGAAACGCGACCCGGGAAATATTTGTCGAGTTCAACCCTGAAAATAGCATCGACCATTCATTCGTTTCTCGTGGATTTGTCTATGATGGCCCCGTTCGGATCTATGATGGGCTTGAGCGATGGACGGTTGTGGCCCATCAAGGTCGGAAAGAGGTGAAAGAACAACTTGCAGCTATCGAGGAGGAGATGGACGCCGACATCGAAATTCTCCAGATATCTACTTACGACCGCTCCAACAGTCAACAATCAATACTCAATCTCCTTTCCGCGCGCCAACGAGAGATATTCGACCATGCTCGAGAAAACGGCTATTATTCGTGGCCACGTGAAGCGACATCGCGTGGCCTTGCTAAAGATTTAGACATCTCGAAAACGACGTTTCTTGAACATCTTCGCAAGGCTGAGGCGAAGATTCTCACTCAAATCGAGTAATTTAGTGAACTGTTCGGAATCACGCCTTGAGGTACTCGTTCTGTTCCACCTGTAAATCCCTCAACGAGACAGATCTCCCGGCATATCTCCCCGAATATCCTTTTTTGGAGGGGTCTGATATAGTCCTGCTTCACTCTGAACGAGGCCCTGCTCGGCAAGTAAACCAACCATTTTGACCGCGTTTTCGACCGGATCTATAACTGGCACAGCGGTACGCTCGGCGACCCTTTTCTGTAGACCGGCCATTCCAGAACAACCGAGGATAAGAACTTCTGCTCCAGCATCCTTCGCTCGCTCCCCTGCTCGTGATAACGCATCCACTGTTTCATCTTTGTCTTCTTCTAACTCGAGCACCGATAGGTTAGTCGACTCGACGGAGGCGAGTCGATTACTTAGCCCGTACCAGTGGACCATATTCTCCATCATTGGGATTGCCCGTGGGAGGGCGACCAAGATGCTAAACCGATGGCCAAGCAAGGTTGCTGTCGCCAGCGACGCTTCCGCAACGCCAACGACAGGAACATCGAAGACTTCTTTCAGCGGGTAGAGTCCAGGGTCGCCATAGCAGGCGATGACAACCCCATCAAACTTCTCCCCGATAATCAGCAATCGTTTCGAGCATCGCGATGGCGGCGAGATGGTACTCGTAATATGATTCGAGTGATTCCGGACCGATATCTGGATTCGTGACGATTGTTTCTGTTTGGGGAGATGCTGCTTGCTCTGCTGATTTTGCGATGTTTCAGTCATCGCCTCTGAGGTATTTGGATTAAGGACGAGAATTGTATTCATCAGAGGGAACCTTGTATTACTGCTTCTTGGTCGCGGACTGGAAATCCTGCACCGCTTCTTCAACAGTGAGATACGGTCGATGGATGTCCGGGAACTGCGTATCGAGTTCGTAGCTGAAGCGCGTTATTTGTGAGGCCTGCACTGCT
>NZ_MEIH01000326.1:0-2015 GCF_001723155.1 Haladaptatus sp. W1 | reverse complement strand
GGTACGTCATACCATGTCAGAACAGATGCCGGCAGAAATGCTCCGACTGAAAATCCAACTGTGGCATCCAAACTGCTGGACACTACAAGTGACTGAACAAACCCAGGCGGGGCTCCTTGGCCACGGCGTTTTCACCACGAATGACGGTCAGGCAAAATCAAGATTCACCGTCTATGGGGACTCTGTCTCTGAAATCGAGGATTTGATTCAACAAACGAGAGAATCGCCTTTGACTGACTCTGTTCGGGAAATTCAGTACAGTTACGACACGAGTCAATCTCCTGTGGCAGCCCCCGGAAACGCGACCCGGGAAATATTTGTCGAGTTCAACCCTGAAAATAGCATCGACCATTCATTCGTTTCTCGTGGATTTGTCTATGATGGCCCCGTTCGGATCTATGATGGGCTTGAGCGATGGACGGTTGTGGCCCATCAAGGTCGGAAAGAGGTGAAAGAACAACTTGCAGCTATCGAGGAGGAGATGGACGCCGACATCGAATTCTCCAGATATCTACTTACGACCGCTCCAACAGTCAACAATCAATACTCAATCTCCTTTCCGCGCGCCAACGAGAGATATTCGACCATGCTCGAGAAAACGGCTATTATTCGTGGCCACGTGAAGCGACATCGCGTGGCCTTGCTAAAGATTTAGACATCTCGAAAACGACGTTTCTTGAACATCTTCGCAAGGCTGAGGCGAAGATTCTCACTCAAATCGAGTAATTTAGTGAACTGTTCGGAATCACGCCTTGAGGTACTCGTTCTGTTCCACCTGTAAATCCCTCAACGAGACAGATCTCCCGGCATATCTCCCCGAATATCCTTTTTTGGAGGGGTCTGATATAGTCCTGCTTCACTCTGAACGAGGCCCTGCTCGGCAAGTAAACCAACCATTTTGACCGCGTTTTCGACCGGATCTATAACTGGCACAGCGGTACGCTCGGCGACCCTTTTCTGTAGACCGGCCATTCCAGAACAACCGAGGATAAACTTCTGCTCCAGCATCCTTCGCTCGCTCCCCTGCTCGTGATAACGCATCCACTGTTTCATCTTTGTCTTCTTCTAACTCGAGCACCGATAGGTTAGTCGACTCGACGGAGGCGAGTCGATTACTTAGCCCGTACCAGTGGACCATATTCTCCATCATTGGGATTGCCCGTGGGAGGGCGACCAAGATGCTAAACCGATGGCCAAGCAAGGTTGCTGTCGCCAGCGACGCTTCCGCAACGCCAACGACAGGAACATCGAAGACTTCTTTCAGCGGGTAGAGTCCAGGGTCGCCATAGCAGGCGATGACAACCCCATCAACTTCTCCCCGATAATCAGCAATCGTTTCGAGCATCGCGATGGCGGCGAGATGGTACTCGTAATATGATTCGAGTGATTCCGGACCGATATCTGGATTCGTGACGATTGTTTCTGTTTGGGGAGATGCTGCTTGCTCTGCTGATTTTGCGATGTCTTCAGTCATCGCCTCTGAGGTATTTGGATTAAGGACGAGAATTGTATTCATCAGAGGGAACCTTGTATTACTGCTTCTTGGTCGCGGACTGGAAATCCTGCACCGCTTCTTCAACAGTGAGATACGGTCGATGGATGTCCGGGAACTGCGTATCGAGTTCGTAGCTGAAGCGCGTTATTTGTGAGGCCTGCACTGCTGATTCGGCGAGCGTATCTGGTTGGTCAAAGACTTCCCGCGGTGAGCCTTCGATCAATTCTTGTCCATGTTTGAGACAGATAACTCGATCACAGTACTGTTGTATAATTGGAATGATGTGGGTGACGATGATGATCGTTCTGTCTTCTTCTTCTTTGAGCCGACGAAGGAAATTCATGATCTCGATAGACTGCTGAGCATCTTGGCCGGTTGTCGGCTCATCAACGATGATTGTGTTGGGTTTCATCGCCAAGATCGAAGCGATTGCGACTCGCTGGCGCAACCCTTTCGTCAATGAGTTCGGTGTTCGTCGAACAACTCCTCTCTTACTCCAGCGACTTGTGCAGCTTCGTGA